>NZ_KV838027.1:0-4965 GCF_001838635.1 Haemophilus sp. HMSC71H05 | reverse complement strand
CAGATTGTCTGATATATTGTTAAAGAGCAAAAAACAACGACGCACTGGTTTTGTTAAAGCTTCACAACAGCGCGTCGTTGTGTGGAGTGCATTATAGGGATTTTTGAAATCCACGCAAGCACTTTTTTAAGAAATTTCTTCGATAGATGATTTTTTAAACGTTAACTCCTTTATATGAATGCTATTCAACCTTTTTTAAGGTCCGCTTACAACGTCTAAACCCATTTGCAGAAAGTATTTCATTAAGTTTACTTAGCCCTCTTTCTTTCTCTTTTTCAGTATAAAACTCGCAATTACGATTATCTAAAGCACCTCGAAGCCGCCAATAAAAAGCCTCCGTTGCCCCTATATCCGCTTTCTTCAAACGAACAATCACATTTTCAGCACCTATTTGTCGTAAAATATCGACATTATCAATACCGACTTTCTTTAATGCTCGTTCATACTTAACAGATAAATTCGGTAAATCACGAATTCGGCCAATCTTAGAGAGTGCAGAATCAAGTTTCTCCTTCCTTATTTGACTAATAGAAAGAATAAGCAAGTTTCTCATTAAAGCATTATCTTTTAAAATACTTTCAGTTAAAGCATAATAATCAGATAGCACAAAGCGTTTATTGAGCTCATTTGTTGCAAAAGGTTTACATCCTAATCCTTTTAGCTTTATCGAAAGCTCATGTTTTGCACGCAAGTAAATCTTATTGTTTGTCCAAACAGCAAACATATCTTTCTCTTTATGAAACAGGCCATATCCCGTAAATAGATTTTTACTTGTCACATCTCCAATGAGTTGATTTAACAAATTACATACTTTACTGATATGATCATTTGGGATTATGAGAGTTTTCATTTTAAAACTCCTCCTTATCAAAGGGTTAATCACATACGACTAAACCAACAAGTACTTCTCAAAGTAGTTATATCATAACCAACTAAGTGTGACGAATATAAAAAATCAAATTTGTGAGAGAGATCGCAAATGTAAAATTTATTTATTGATAAACAACAAGATAAATATAAATAAGTTTATAGTTTAATATTTATTCCACTAAAACTTTTTCAAATTCCAGGAGTAAAAATGACAGTAGGACTCGTTCTTGAAGGTGGCGGCATGAGAGGTATGTTTACTGCAGGCGTCCTTGATACCCTCATGGAGCAAAACATTCAAATAGATAAAATTATTGGCATTTCTGCAGGTGCATTATTTGGCATCAATTATGCATCCAACCAAAAAGAAAGAGCATTGAGATATAACCTAAAATATCTTAAAGATAAACGTTACATGGGATTTCATAGTCTTTTTACAACGGGCAATATTATCAATAAAGATTTCGCTTTCTATGATCTCCCCTTTAATCTCGACCCTTTTGATCAAAATGAATTTGAGAAATCTCACATTGATTTCTATTTAGCCGCCACAAACATTGAGAATGGTAAAGCAGAGTATTTCAAAATCAAAAATGTTTTCGAAGAAATGGAATACTTCAGAGCAACCTCAGCGATGCCTTTCGTCTCACAATTTGTGGAAATTAATGGACGAAAATATCTGGACGGAGGAATAGCTGATAGTATTCCATTTGAAAAAGCACAAGAGCTCGGTTGTGATAAAATCATCGTTGTTTTAACTCAACCTATCGACTACCGTAAAACAAAATCCTCTTCTTTTTTATTCAAGCTTTTTTATCGCAAATATCCACACTTAGTTAAAACCTTAGAAAATCGCTACCGCACTTATAATGAACAAGTAGAAGAAATCATTCGCTTAGAAAAAGAAAATAAAATCTTTGTGATTCGCCCAAATGTCTCACTCAATATAGGTCGATTAGAACGAGATGAAACTAAAATAAGAACTGTATATGAACTGGGTGAAAAAATTCTCGAAGCACAAATTCAAGATCTAAGAAAATACTTAAGAATTTGATTTTAAATAAACTATTTCTCAAGTTTGGAATCTAGTTCACATTTTTTCATCAAGGAAAAAATTTTCTCTTGATACTGTACATCAATACAGATATAATCTAGCCAAATTTAGATAACTCTATTCAAGAAGGTTTTATATGGCAACTCAAGAAGAAAAGCAAAAAGCACTCGCGGCAGCACTTGGTCAAATTGAAAAGCAATTCGGTAAAGGCTCAATTATGAAATTGGGCGATACTCAAGCCCTTGATGTTGAATCTGTTTCAACGGGTTCTTTAGGTCTTGATGTCGCTCTTGGTATTGGTGGTTTACCAATGGGTCGTATTGTTGAAATTTTTGGACCTGAATCTTCTGGTAAAACAACCTTAACTTTATCTGTTATCGCTCAAGCTCAAAAAGTCGGTAAAACCTGTGCGTTTATCGATGCGGAGCATGCACTTGATCCTATTTATGCAGCAAAACTTGGCGTTGATGTGAAAGAACTTTTAGTTTCCCAACCTGACAATGGTGAACAAGCTCTTGAAATTTGTGATGCATTAGTTCGTTCTGGTGCTGTAGATGTGGTCATTGTGGACTCTGTTGCTGCTCTTACCCCGAAAGCTGAAATTGAAGGTGAAATGGGTGATTCACACATGGGTTTACAAGCGCGTTTAATGTCTCAAGCGCTACGTAAATTAACCGGTCAAATCAAAAATGCAAACTGTCTCGTTATCTTCATTAACCAAATTCGTATGAAAATTGGTGTCATGTTTGGTAACCCAGAAACTACAACTGGTGGTAATGCACTAAAATTCTACTCTTCTGTACGTTTAGATATCCGTCGTACTGGTTCAGTTAAAGATGGAGATGAGGTCATTGGTAATGAAACTCGTGTTAAAGTAGTTAAAAACAAATTAGCCGCACCTTTCCGCCAAGTGGATTTCCAAATTCTTTACGGAGAAGGGATTTCCAAAGCTGGAGAATTAATTGAACTTGGTGTTAAACACAAACTTGTTGAAAAATCCGGTGCATGGTATGCATATAACGGTGAAAAAATTGGCCAAGGTAAAGCTAATGCGATGAAATGGCTAAATGAAAACCCTGCAAAATCAGACGAACTTGAAGCGAAACTTCGTGCTGAATTAGTCGCTAACCCAGAACAAGCATTAATGGCTGATATTGAACAATCTAATGATGATGCAGAAAGCGATTTCTAATCACTAAAAGTGCGGTCAATTTTGACCGCACTTTTCATTTCAACCGTATTTGACCACAAGGAATTTATATGTTTTCTCTTGCTTTAAGCTATGTTGTTAATTTACTTGCTCGACGTGAATATAGCGAATTTGAACTACGCAATAAAATGCAGGAAAAAGCTTTTACAGAAGATGAGATCGATGAAACAATAGCTCACTGTCAGAAAAAAAACTGGCAAAATGATAAACGATTTACTGAAAATTATTTACATGCACGTTCGCAACGTGGATATGGTGCAAATCGTATTAAACAAGAATTACGTCAACTAAAAGGTGTATCTTCAGACGTCATAAATGAAGTCCTTGTAGAAAGTGAAATTAATTGGACTGAAATCGCAGAAAAGGTTCTACGTAAAAAGTTTCCTAATTATTCAGAACCACAACCAATTAAAAGCAAACAAAAAATTTGGCAATATATGCTTTCTCATGGATTTTATTCTGAAGAATTTAGCGATTTTATCGGAAATGGAATAGAAGACTGATGAGCCTAAAGAAATAAATCCCTAATACTGTAAAAATTAAGCAACCAACTAAATGACTCACTAAAACGAACAATCCATTGCCCCATTCTTCTTTAAAAAAGAGTTCGATCACTTCGCCTGAAAAAGAGGAAAATGTGGTGAGCGCACCAAGAAATCCAGTCACTAAGAATAATCGCCATTCAGGACTAAATTGAGGGAAGGTCCAAAAGGCTGCTAGTAAAATTCCCATCAAAAAGCAGCCAATAAAATTAGCCACAAGTGTACCAAATGCAAGTGAACTAAACAGGGAATTAAGCCATAAACCTAATCCCCAGCGTAAAGAGGCACCAATTGCCGCACCGGCACTAACCAGAAAAATTGACTGAAACATCTATTTAATACCAAAAATTTCTGCTAAATGTTTGGCCACTGCTTCGTCTTTATTGAACCCGATCTCTTCCAGTTCCGGACAAGCTTCTTTTAAACGAGAATCAGCATTTGCCATCACATAACCTTTACCAACCCAAGAAAGCATTTCAACATCATTCTGGCCATCGCCAAAAGCAATACAATCTTTTAATCCATAATTTCTATTTTCTAATAGATGAGCTAATGCATCACCTTTCGATACATTTTTGTTCATCACCTCTAAGCAAGTTACCGCAGAATAAACAATTGTGGTTTTATCCCCGAAATGTGTTCTAAGATAATCTTCTAGTTCTATTAGATCTTTAGGCTCATGAGCAATAAAAAATACTTTTTCAGTTCCTCTTCCATGATGCTTTGTAAAATCGACCACTTCGTACATAAAACCTGAATCCTTATGATATTTTGCTAATTCAGGTACATCTGTATTGATAAACCAACCATCATCTTGATAAGTATTGATACAAATCTTGGTACGATCAAAAGGGATTTTATACAACTCAAGTACGATTTCCTCTAGAAGACTATTGCTATAAATAAGATTACCTTTTAGATCACGCACTCGTGCGCCATTGGAAGTGATCATTAGGGCATGCTCCGCTCCAATCTTACCTAAAATAGAAGCAACATCTGTATGATTACGTCCCGTTGCTAAAATAATATCTACACCTTTTTGTTCTAATTTATTCAATACATCAATAGTAAACTCACCAATTACATGATTGGTATTAAGTAGCGTGCCATCAAGATCAGAGACAACGGCTTTAAATGGTAGTTGTTGCATAAAAACACCCGTATAAAAAATGAGTCTGTATCATACCAAAACGATACAATTTTTGACTGCACTTTCTATTATAAAAACAACATTCATTGATAAAAAACAAAAAGGCGTATCTTTCGATACGCCTTCTTAATCTAACTTGTTA
>NZ_KV838026.1:436203-516844 GCF_001838635.1 Haemophilus sp. HMSC71H05 | reverse complement strand
GCTGAAGAGCTTGGGGTTTTTGTTTATGGAGTTTAGTTAAAGATTACTTTGACAATATAAGTGCGGTAGGAAATTAGGCTATTTTTACGCAAAGAATAAATATATAAAAAGGAATTTATCCCAAATATCTAGGGACAGACTCCTTTAATCTTTTAAGAAAAGAGCTTATTCCAGAAAGAACAAACAAATTCCCTTTCTTCTGCAAATGCCGAATCATCAACAATGACAGGATTTCCTAGTAAGTTCAGGTGATGAATTTTATTACGTAGTGTCACGTAGCAGGATTTGAGTTTTTCACATTCTGTTAGAGAAATAATATGATATTCTGCCATTGAATCAAAGATTCGGACGTTATCAGACCATTTAGTTAATATTGGATTAGCTGGAGCATTTGCGAGCATCAGATATTGGGCGATAAATTCAATATCGGTAATGCCGCCACGATCTGTTTTGATATTAAAGAAGCCTTCTTTTGTGTGAGATAAATGTTCGTACATTTTTTCACGCATGTCTCTTACTTCAATTTTTAGCTGATTAATATTTCTTTGAGCCGAAAGTACATTACAGCGAATTTTTTCAAATGCTGCTTTTAATTCAGTTTCTCCAAAAATGGCACGGCTACGGACAAGTGCTTGCTTTTCCCAAGTCCATGCTTCATTGAGTTGATAGTTTTCAAATGCTTGAAGCGAACAGCCTAGTAAGCCCGCATCGCCTGAAGGTCGTAATCGCATATCAACATCGTAAAGTACGCCTGCACTAGTATTCATGCTGAAAATACTGACAATTTTTTGAGCCAATCTTAAATAGAATTGATTGCTATCAATGGATTTTTTCCCTCCAATAGTTTGGCCTTCAACCGCTTGGTATAAAAAGACTAAATCCAAATCGGATTTATACCCGAGTTCAATTCCGCCTAATTTACCGTAGCCAATGACTAAAAAGCCTTTTTCTGTTTTACCTACTAGATGTTCCGGTACACCAAAGCGTTGACTAACTTGTTGCCAGGCAAAATTGACAACGGCATCAATACTTGCTTCAGCCAGATAAGTGAGATGATCGCTCACTTTCATAACAGGCAATACGCCGAGAATATCGGCGGCTGCAACACGTAATAAAATAGACTGTTTGAATTGGCGTAAACCGTCAATAAATTGTTCTTCATCATCTTGCGGTAATCGCAGCATATATTGCTTCAATTCATCAGGATACTGTGTGAACGGCAATGGATTACGTAGCGCTTCAGTATTTAATAATTCATCGAGTAGAATAGGATAGCGAGCCACTTGTTCGGCAATCATCTGGGATTGCGCACATAGTTCAATAAGCTGCTTAATGGCTTGAGGATTTTCTAAGAGCAATTCCAAATAAGTCGTTCTACTCGCAATTTTATCGACAATGTTGAGGATGCGTGGCAATAAAGTGCGGTAATTTTTTTGTTCAAATATTTGAGTGAAGATATTTGGTAATAAGTGAGCTAGAACTTCTCGACCTCTAGAGCCAATAGCACGGCGCGCAAGCCCCTCTTTGAATTGAATAAGTTTATCTAAGATATCGGAAATTGCGTCATCATCAATGTGATTATCAACCAACATTTGTTCAATGTCATCAAGATCACTTTCTAAAAAATCAATCCACTGATTATTGTCATCGGTACGTTCATCTTTTTCTTCACCAATTAATGCATCAAAAACTGACCGCACTTTTTGTTGGTGTGCTTGTAGTATTTGATAGAAATCATCCCAGTTTTCAATTGGATAAGATTTTATCGTAGGCTGATTGTTCTCATCTAAGTAAGTGTATTTTCGACAAGCGATCATTAATCTAAGACGATTTTCTTCATCTGTTGGGAGAAGTTGCGTCTGTTGATCATCAATAGCTTGTAGCACGTTTTCAGTGCGACGAAGGAAGATATAAGCGTCTCTTAATTCATGATATTGTTGAGGCGTAATTAAACCGAGATCCCGTATTTCGGGTAGAAGTTTAAGCAATTCATGTTGTTGGAGTTTAATCTCGCGGCCACCACGAATCAGTTGAAAAACTTGCACAATAAATTCGATTTCTCGAATCCCGCCTGCGCCTAGTTTAATATTGTCTTTTAAGCCACGACGACGTACTTCACGCTCAATTTTACCTTTCATTTCACGTAAAGCTTGAATCACACTAAAATCAATATAGCGTCGATACACAAAAGGACGAAGTAATTGTTGTAAGGTTTTTACATTGGGATCTTGTGCATCAGCGCCTAAAATACGCCCTTTGATCATAGCATAGCGTTCCCAGTCTCGCCCTTGATCTTGGTAATATTGCTCCATCGCAGAAAAACTTAAGGCAAGCGCACCGCTGTCGCCAAAAGGGCGAAGGCGCATATCTGTACGATAGACAAAGCCATCTGGCGTGAATTGATCTAAAGCATTGATCAGACGTTGTCCTAAACGCGTAAAAAATTTGGCGTTATCAACAGCTCGTCTTGCACCAACGGTTTCTCCCTGTGAAGGGTAAGTAAAAATTAAATCAATATCAGAGGAAAAATTTAGCTCAAAACCACCTAATTTTCCCATGCCAAGAATATAGAGTTGCTGAGGGTTGCCATTTTCATTACAAGGTGTGCCCATTTCTTCGCAAGCTTGTTTATACAGCCAATCTCTCGCACCGATGATAAGACTCTCAGCAAGTTGAGAAAGACGAATAAAAATTTCTTCTACGGTGGCAAGATTCAAGCTTTGACAGAAACTGAGTTTCGCTATTTCTTGATTACGAAAATCTCGTAGTGTTTTGTAAAGCTGTTCTTCGTTTTGGATAGTGGAAAGTTGGTCAGCTAAACGGCTAGCATAATGTTGACAATCTGAAAATTGAGGAGGATGTTGCCACCATTGAGCTAAAAAGTGCGGGTGTTTTTTTAAGACTTTTTCCAAGAAATCAGACAGACTGATGGCATAGTTGATTTGTCCGATTGGAGTCGTGAGATCTGTTGCGTCTCGCTCGATTTGTTGGGTTAATTCATCAAGATTCATTTCAGGGAAATATTGGCAAAGCACTTCGCCAAGTTGAATGAGTTTTTCAGTCGAAAGCGGAAGTGAAAGCGCCATAATTTACCCCTTAAAATGTTCGTCAATCTTGCGTAGTACGATTTCTTTGGCTTGTTGCGGTTGCAGACTATCTAGCCAATTTAATGGTGTTTTCCAGCCGCGCAGCCAGGTGATTTGTCGTTTGGCTAATTGGCGAGTCGCACAAATGCCACGGAAGATCATTTCTTCATGATCATAGTCACCTCGTAAATATTCCCACATTTGGCGATAGCCCACACAGCGGATAGAAGGCAAATCTGGATAGAGATCTTCTCGTTGATAGAGTTTTTCCACTTCTTCTTGGAAACCTAATTCGATCATTTTATGGAAACGTTGTTCGATACGTTGATGTAGCAGCGCACGATCTTCTGGAGCAATAGCAAATTGTAAAAATTGATAAGGCAATTCTTCGCCTTTTTGTTCAGTTAATTCCGTTAATGATTTGCCCGTTAAATAGAATACTTCTAATGCACGATTAATGCGCTGAGAATCATTTGGATTGATACGCTCTGCAGAAATAGGATCAATTTTTTGTAATTCTTGATGAAGAGCAGGCCAGCCAAGTTTTTGCGCTTTTTCTTCAATTTCTAATCGTAACTTTTCATCAGCAGATGGAAGGGGGGAAAGTCCTTCAATCAATGCTTTGTAATACAACATGGTGCCGCCAACCAAAAGCGGAATTTTACCTTGCGCGGTAATATCGGCCATTTCTCTGAGCGCATCGTCACGAAAATTCATCGCAGAATAACTTTCAGCGGGATCTAGAATATCGATTAAGCGGTGAGGAGCAAGGGCAAGTTCTTCTTTAGAAGGCTTTGCCGTGCCAATATCCATGCCTTTATAAATTAATGCAGAATCAACACTGATTACTTCCACTGGCAGGCTTTGACGCAATTGAATAGCAAGATCTGTTTTTCCGGAGGCCGTCGGCCCCATCAGAAAAAGTGCGGTTGGTTTGGAGTCAGTTTTTTGTGTCATATTACAAATCAGTTAAAAAAGGCTGCCAGTTAATTGGTTTCAGTAATGTATTAAATTTCTCTTGATGAGCTTTATTCAGTAAGCGTTCCGTTTCACTTAATAAGCCGACTGCATCCGCTAACACCTCAATCGGTTTCATCTCTAGCGTCTGACAAAGTGCGGTCAGAAAATCAGGCATATTTTCTACATGTTCAGCAAGCAGGCTCACCACACATTTTTGTAAGTTTTGTGTACGTAAAATTGCAGGCACTTTATTTAATGTAAGACGTAGCTGAGCTTCATTTTCAATAAATTCAAAACCACTTTGTTGGAAAAAAGCTTTTTGTTTTTGCCATTGTTCAAATTGTTTTTCATCTAAGCGGAAAATAATCGGAATGAGCAATGGTTGTTGTGGAATTTCACCTTGTTGTAAGGTTAATTCATAATTTAAGGCTTGCAATTTAGCTAATGACATCAAATAAAACTGCTGATTTTGTTGTAAAAGCAATGCTTTATTTTCAATTAATGCCAATGCGCGTAAATAGCCTGCATCACTTGTCTGTGGGAGTTGTTGTTCAACGACAGGTGTTGTTAAAAGTTGAGAATTTTCCGCAGGACGTACTAATTCACCATATAAGCGTTGTTCGGTCTTTGTAGGTTGTTCACGATAACCATACGACGGAACGTACTCACTACGGTTTGAAAAGTGCGGTTGATTTTCTGATTGTTTTTCACGAGGCTGATGATAATTCGAGGCGAAAATATTTTGCCCTGCCGCTGCACGATTGGGTTTCGGTTCATAATGGGTTTGATATGAAGCCGAAGGCTCTCTTGCCTCATTCATCGTTGGCACTAAATCCAATTCAGCTTGAGGAATGGCATTGAGCGCGTTTATTACGCCTTGGCAGATAAAATCATGAATTAAACGAGCTTGATGGAAACGTACCTCGTGTTTTGTTGGATGCACGTTGACATCGACATCATGTGGATTAAGGTCGATAAATAGCACAAATGCAGGATATTGCTCAGTATGCAAATGCTCCGCATAAGCTTGACGAATGGCGTGGGTGATCACTTTATCGCGCACCATTCGTCCATTGATATAGCAATAACTTAAATCATTTTGCGAACGGGTAAATTCAGGTGTCGCAACCCAACCAGAAAGATGTAAATCATCATGTTTCCAATCAATACGTAAGGCATGTTGAACAAAATCATCGCCACAAATAGCGGCAACACGTTTTAGTTGTTGTTCTTCATTCGTCGCAGGGCGGTATTGTCGAACAATTTTACCGTTATGTGTGAGCGTAAAAGCGATATTAAATTTCGCTAAAGCAATACGGCGAATGACTTCATCAATATGAGCAAATTCCGTTTTATCGGTGCGTAAGAATTTACGACGAGCTGGCGTGTTAAAAAAGAGATTCGCCACTTCAACCGTCGTGCCGACTGGATGAGACGCAGGTTTGATTGTGGTTTCCATCTCTCGTCCTTGTGCATAGACTTGCCACGCTTCATTTTGCTCTGCAGTACGAGAGGTAAGCGTGAGACGGGAAACCGAGCTGATACTGGCAAGGGCTTCACCGCGGAAACCTAAACTTAAAATGGCTTCGAGATCATCGAGATCGGCAATTTTACTGGTTGCGTGTCGAGCGAGTGCAAGGCTTAATTCCTCTTTAGGAATGCCACTGCCATTATCTCGAATACGAATCAGGCTGGCGCCGCCGTTTTCAATATCAATATGAATTTTATTGGCACCGGCATCAAGGCTGTTTTCCACCAATTCTTTCACCACAGAGGCAGGGCGTTCGACCACTTCACCTGCGGCAATCTGATTAGCCAGCTGTGGAGAAAGAATTTTGATTGCCATAGGATTCCTTATTTTTCTTTAAGTTTGATTTTTTGCCCAGTTACGACTTTGCCGTTTTTCAATGTTGGGTTCAGTTTTAAAAGACGATTAACCGGTACATTGTATTCACGAGAGATAGCATAGATAGTTTGATCGGCTTTCACTGTATGGTAAAGCGGGATTTCTTTCTTGCCATCATCTTTCTTCTCATTTCCTTTTGAAGAGGTGTCTTTTTTATCGTTACTTTTTTTCTCAGGCTCTTTTTTATTCTCAGCTTTTTCTTGTTTTTGCTCTTTTTTAGAAACGGCTTTTTCAGCTTCAACAATTTTGCTGTTTTTTCCTTTGTTATCGGCTTTGGCTTTATCATCCGATTTAGGTTTTTCTTCTACCTTTTTGCCTTTGCCGTTATCAGGAATTTTAATGGTTTCATCCAGCCAAAGTTCTTTACGTTTTAGTTTATTTAATTCAATGATTTCGCTGACTTTTACATCGTATTTGTTCGCCAGGCTACCAATGCTTTCACCTGGTTTCACTTTATGGCGAATACCGCTGTCTTTCACATCAGAAGTGCGGTCAGATTTTTCGGTGTTTTTCTCTTCTTTTTTAGTTGGTTCTTCCGCTTTTTTGCCTTTGCCATTATCAGGAATTTTAATGGTTTCATTTAGCCAAAGTTCTTTGCGTTTCAGTTTATTTAACTCAATGATTTCACTGACTTTGACATCATATTTGTTCGCCAGGCTACCAATGCTTTCACCTGGTTTCACTTTATGGCGAATACCGCTGTCTTTCACATCAGAAGTGCGGTCAGATTTTTCATTGTTTTTATCGTTTGATTTTGTAGATTTGCTGTCTTGCTCATCACTAGGTGGAACGGCAATTGCTTTTAAATTACCATTACGATAAGCAACTAAGCCTTCATAAATCATATAAGCAATACGGCGACGATAAGCAATGGTATTCAGTTTTTGTTCTTCTTCCATATTGGAAAGGAAACCTGTTTCCACCAGAACAGAAGGAATATCGGGTGAACGCAATACGCCAAGGCTCGCATGTTGTGGAGTGCTGCGACTTAATGAGGTCACGCGAGCAAAGCGACGTAAAATGCTGTTACCAAGTTCATAGCCTGTACGTTGGCTATGACCAAATTGTAGATCGAGTACGGTTTGATCTAAATATTTGTCATTGTTATTTGAAAGTACTTTACCTGCACCGCCTAAAAGCTCAGAGCGTTTTTCATCGTCTTCTAACCATTGCCCCATTTCATCGTTGGCACGACGATTGGATAGCACCCAAACAGATGCACCTCGTTGATCTGCATTAAGAGAGGAGTCTGCATGGATAGACACGAGAAAATTTGCTTTATATTTACGTGCAATTTCGGAACGTTCTGGCACGGAAATGTAGTAATCGCTACTGCGTGTTAAAACGCCTTTGAAATTAGGATCTTTATCTAATAAGGCTTTTAATTCTCGCGCGATAGAAAGGGTGACATTCTTTTCATAAATGCCGAGATTTTTTCCGATAGCACCGGGATCTTTACCGCCATGGCCGGGATCAATGGCAATTGTCCATTGTGGCGCGGCAAATACGGTAGTAGAAATTAGAGAAAATATTCCAAAAAGAAACGAAAATTTTGCTTTCATGTAAATCAATTTTATAGTTGCGTCAAAATATGCTCGCCCACTGAGTTTTGAGCAATTAGCGTAATGTTGCGAGCATCGTCGTAATAATCAATATTCACTAGTAAATCAGCCTCAGGCAGAATACCTTCGCCTTTTTCTGCCCATTCGATTAAGCAGATGCAATTTTGGCTGAAATAATCACGAATGCCCATAAATTCCAATTCTTCAGGATCGGCAAGACGATATAAATCGAAATGATAAATCATTTTCCCTGCAATGCTATATTCTTCCACTAACGTATAAGTAGGGCTTTTGACATAGCCTTGGTAGCCTAAACCTTGCACCATCCCACGAGTCAGGGTTGTTTTCCCTGCACCAAGATCGCCATTAAAATAAAGCACAATGGCATTATCTTTCGGTTGTTTTACAAGCACTTCTGCCAGTTTTTTACCAAAACGGAACATCGTGCCTTCATCAGGAATGTATTGGGTTAATTCGGTCATTCTTAGAGTGATTTTTTAGGTTAAAGTTTCTGGGGAATTTTATCGTATTTTGAAGGGAATATGTAGGGAAAATACAATAAAAAAATCCGCTGCTTTTCAGCAACGGATTGAGAATTTGGAGCGGGAAACGAGGCTCGAACTCGCGACCCCGACCTTGGCAAGGTCGTGCTCTACCAACTGAGCTATTCCCGCAGGGCATCATGTGAAAGTTTGGAGCGGGAAACGAGGCTCGAACTCGCGACCCCGACCTTGGCAAGGTCGTGCTCTACCAACTGAGCTATTCCCGCATTTCACATTGGTGAATGAGGCAACATTATACGAAAAAATTTATTCAACGCAAGCGCAGATTTCGCAAATGATTGAGTTTGCCTAAGTTTTCATCAACCCAGATTGATAAAGTGCTCACGGTAGTAAGCTAACTCTTTAATTGATTCACGAATATCATCAAGGGCTAAATGAGTATTGCCTTTTTTAAATCCTTCTAAAATCTCTGGTTTCCAGCGAGAAGCCAATTCTTTTAATGTACTGACATCCACATGACGATAATGGAAATAATCGGCTAAATCAGGCATATATTTATAAAGAAAGCGTTTATCTTGTGCGATGCTGTTGCCACAAATCGGTGAAGCACCTTTTGGTACCCATCGTTTTAAAAAATCTAATGTTTGTAATTCAGCCGCACGTTCGGTGAGTTTGCTCGCTTTGACACGGTCAACTAAGCCATTTGCCGTGTGTGTTTTTACACACCATTCCGACATTTTGTTTAATAATTCATCACTTTGATGCACCGCAATCACAGGGCCTTCCGCTAAAATATTGAGATCTTTATCTGTCACGATGGTTGCGATTTCAATAATTCGTTCTTTTTCAGGATCTAATCCTGTCATTTCTAAATCGATCCAAATCAGATTTTGTTTATCTAATTGCATAATATAAGGTATCCTATGAACATTTTTTAATCTCGTTTATTTTAACGAAAAACATCGGAAAAAACGACCGAACTTTATGAGCAAACGTAAACTCACGCAAAATCAAACTCGTCGAATTCAATCAAATAACGCGAAAGCCTTGCATCGCCACAAGAAGAAAGAAGTGGAATGGCAAGATGATATGCTAGGCGAAAGCCAAGATGGGGTAGTGGTCACGCGTTATTCGGTTCATGCAGACGTAGAAAATGCACAAGGCGAAATTTTCCGCTGTAATTTACGTCGTACACTTTCTAGTCTCGTGGTTGGAGACAAAGTGATTTGGCGGCAAGGCAATGAACAGCTCCAAGGTGTGAGCGGCGTGATTGAAGCCATTCACCCAAGACAAAATGAAATTGCTCGTCCAGATTATTATGATGGGCTGAAACCAATCGCGGCGAATATCGATCGTATTATTATTGTTTCTGCGGTTGTGCCAGTACTTTCACTCAATATTATCGATCGTTATTTAGTGGTGTGTGAAAATGCGGGGATCGAGCCAGTCATCGTGGTAAATAAAGGCGATTTACTGAATTCGGAGCAAGAGCAGGAAGTGGAAAGTCAGTTACAGATTTACCGTGATATTGGTTATCAGACCATCATCATTTCTGCTGAAACTGGAAAAAATATGGAAAAATTGACCTCACTTTTAAGTGATGGAACATCCATTTTTGTGGGGCAGTCAGGGGTAGGCAAATCCAGTTTAATTAACCATATTTTACCAACCGTCAATGCACAAGTAGGCGGTATTAGTGAAACCTCAGGCTTGGGGCAACATACCACAACCTCTTCTCGTTTATACCATTTGCCACAAGGTGGTAATTTGATTGACTCACCGGGTATTCGTGAGTTTGGTTTATGGCATTTGGAGCCAGATCAGATCACCAAAGGCTATCGTGAGTTTCAATATGTCTTAGGTACATGTAAATTCCGAGATTGTAAGCATTTGAACGATCCTGGCTGTGCATTACGTGAGGCTGTCGAAGCAGGTCGGATTTCAGCTATACGCTATGAGAATTATCATCGCCTCATTGAAAGCTTGAGTGAGACGAAATCACAGCGTCATTTTTCTGTATAGTAGACAAATTACTGTAAATTAGGTATAAATTACGCCGAATTTCGTGACGTAGCTCAAGTTTTTTTGTGTTTAGCCTTGATTATTGGGCATTTAATAGAGATACTACAGCGGATTTATAGATTAAATTTTACAATTACTATAAGAGGTAACATTATGTTCTCAAAAGATGTAGAAATTACAGCTCCTAATGGTTTACACACCCGTCCGGCGGCGCAATTTGTTAAAGAAGCTAAAGCATTTGCTTCTGATGTAACAGTGACCTCTGGTGGTAAAAGTGCAAGTGCGAAAAGCCTATTTAAGCTACAAACCTTAGGCTTAACGCAAGGAACTGTAATCACCATCTCGGCGGAAGGTGAAGACGAACAACAAGCCGTTGAACATTTAGTAGCATTAATTCCTACTTTAGAATAATTTACGATTAGCCATAGGATTTCTATTCTATGGCTATTGTTTATCTAACCTTTAATAAATTATCTCGGAAGGTAAAAGTATGATTACAGGTATTCCAGCGTCACCAGGTATTGTTTTTGGTAAAGCCTTAGTATTAAAAGAAGAAAAAATTGTTCTTGATACGCAAAAAATTTCAGAAGATCAAGTTGAGGCAGAAGTTGCCCGTTTTTATGCGGGCCGTGAAGCGGCCGTTGAGCAACTTAATTCTATTCATCAACGTGCATTAAAATCCTTAGGTGAAGAAAAAGCGGCTATCTTTGAAGGCCATTTAATGATCCTTGAAGATGAAGAGTTAGAAGAGGAAATTATTGATTATCTTCGTTCAAACAAAGTGAATGCGAGTGTGGCAGCAAGTAAAATCATCGATCAACAAGTTGAAATGTTGTCTGAAATTGATGATGAATACTTAAAAGAACGTGCAGGTGATATTCGCGATATCGGTAATCGTTTAATCAAAAATATTTTAGGTATGCACATCGTAGATCTTGGTGATATTACCGAAGAATCCATCCTTGTGGCTTACGATTTAACCCCATCAGAAACTGCTCAATTAAACTTAGAAAAAGTATTAGGTTTTATCACTGATATTGGTGGTAGAACATCTCACACCTCAATTATGGCTCGTTCACTTGAATTACCGGCTATTGTGGGGACGAATAACGTCACTGCTCAAGTGAATACAGGTGATTATCTTATTTTAGATGCGGTAAACAACTGTGTTTACGTGAATCCAAGTCAAGCTGAAATTGATGAATTAAAAAAATTAGAAGCAAAACTCACTGAAGAAAAAGCAGAGTTAGCAAAATTAAAAGATTTGCCAGCGGTGACCCTTGATGGTCATAAAGTCGATGTTGTGGCTAATATTGGTACGATTCGCGATTGCGAAGGGGCTCACCGTAACGGTGCTGAAGGGGTCGGTTTATACCGTACAGAATTCCTCTTTATGGATCGTGATCAATTACCAAGCGAAGAAGAGCAATTCATTGCTTATAAAGAAGTGGTTGAAGCAATGGAAGGTCGTCTAGTGGTATTACGTACCATGGATATCGGCGGTGATAAAGAGCTTCCATATTTAAATTTACCAAAAGAAATGAACCCATTCTTGGGATGGCGTGCAGTGCGTATTGCCCTTGATCGTCGTGAGATTTTACACGCACAATTAAGAGCGGTATTACGTGCGTCAGCATTTGGTAAACTTGCCGTGATGTTCCCGATGATTATTTCAGTAGAAGAAATTCGCGAATTAAAATCAGTGCTTGAAACCTTAAAAGCTGAATTGCGTGCAGAAGGTAAAGCTTTTGATGAAAACATCCAAGTGGGTGTCATGGTTGAAACACCATCTGCAGCGGTGAATGCGAAATTCTTAGCGAAAGAAGTGGATTTCTTTAGTATTGGTACAAACGATTTAACGCAATATACGCTAGCTGTTGACCGTGGTAATGAATTAATTTCTCACTTATACAATCCAATGTCTCCTTCAGTGCTCGGCTTGATCAAACAAGTGATTGATGCTTCTCATGCAGAAGGTAAATGGACAGGGATGTGTGGTGAGTTAGCCGGTGATGAACGAGCAACCTTATTGTTACTCGGTATGGGCTTAGATGAATTTAGTATGAGTGCAATTTCTGTGCCACGTATTAAAAAATTAATTCGTCATGTGAATTATCAAGAGGTGAAAGCCTTAGCTGATGAAGCATTACAAAAACCAACCGCTGCTGAAATTGAGCAATTAATTCAAGCTTTTTTAGCAGAAAAATCGTTAAACTAGATACAAAAACAGAGTTTTACGTTAAAATACTAGCCATCTTTAATAGATAGGAGATTAAAATGGGCTTATTTGACAAATTATTTGGTTCAAAAGAAAACAAAACAGTGGAAGTCGAAATTTATGCGCCACTTTCTGGTGAGATTGTGAATATCGAAGATGTACCAGATGTTGTTTTCTCTGAAAAAATCGTAGGTGATGGTATCGCGATTCGCCCAACAGGTAACAAAATTGTGGCGCCTGTTGATGGTGTAATTGGTAAAATTTTTGAAACCAACCATGCGTTTTCAATGGAATCAAAAGAGGGTGTTGAATTATTCGTTCACTTCGGTATTGATACCGTTGAATTGAAAGGTGAAGGATTCACTCGCATCGCACACGAAGGTCAAAGCGTAAAACGCGGCGACACAGTAATCGAGTTTGATTTAGCAACATTAGAATCAAAAGCAAAATCAGTTTTAACACCAGTGGTTATCTCTAACATGGATGAAATTTCATCTATCGAGAAAAAATCTGGTGAAGTGATTGCTGGGGAATCTGTTGTTTTAAGTTTAACAAAATAAGATTTATAGACTAAAAGATCCGCTTTAAATAAGCGGATTTTTTTATCCTTATTCTTTTTTAAAGAAGGTAAAGATGATTTATCGATTAACTGGCCAAGTACAGCATTATGCATGGGGCGGAAAAAACTATATTGCATCATTGATTGGATTACATTCAGCGAAAGATCAACCTTGTGCAGAGTGGTGGTTAGGGGCTCATCCATCAGCACCTTCTGAAATTGAGAATATAACAGGCAAACAATCCCTTATTGAATTTTTATTGCAAAATCCGACCGCACTTGGGCAAGCAAATCGTCAGCAATTTGGCGATGAACTCCCTTATTTGTTAAAGATTTTAGATGTTGAAAAGCCGTTATCGATTCAATTGCATCCGACTAAGTCTCAAGCTGAAAAGGGCTTTGAGGCTGAAAATGCAAAAGGCGTGGCATTAACAGACAGCACTCGGACTTATAAAGATAGAAATCACAAACCAGAAATGATGATTGCTTTATCTGATTTCTGGCTTTTACATGGTTTTAAAACAAAAGCTCAAATTCTTGCCACATTAAATGCGCGCCCCTCTTTGCAACCTTTGGCTGAAAAACTTGACACACAAAACCTTGCTGAATTTTATGCTGATGTAATGTTGGCGGATCAATTAACGCTCACAAATTGGCTATTACCCATTATTGAAGCCAACCAACAGCCTTATAAAAATGGCGAGTTGGCGCTAGACAACCCCGATTATTGGGTGCTTTATACCATGGAAGCTATGGCGATTTCGCCTGAAAAATTAGATGCAGGCTTGGTGTGTTTTTATCTCTTTAATATCGTGCATTTAAAAGAAGGAGAGGGAATTTTCCAAGATGCAGGCATTCCTCATGCTTACCTTCGCGGACAAAACGTGGAGTTAATGGCCTGTTCTGATAATGTGATTCGTGGTGGATTAACACCAAAATATGTCGATATTGTTGAATTATTAAAAATTGTGGATTGTCGCGAAGTAACACCTAAAATTATCTCAGCCGCGCCTCAAAATCAGTCAGAATTTACTTATAAAACGCCAGTAAACGATTTTGCTTTAGCTCAAATTCGTGTCGAACCCGAAAAGCATACTAAAGTAAATCTTCAAAGTGCGGGTATTTTGTTGGTGATGCAAGGCGAGCTGAAAATACAAGAAAAATCAACCGCACTTTCCTTGAAACAAGGTGAGTCAGCATTCATTACAGTGGATTCTAACGTTGAGATAATGAGTGAAAAAGGTGGTTATGCCTTCTTGGCAAAATTACCATAAAAATTAATGTGATAAGTATCACGATTTATAAACTTATCGCTAGATTAGTCGAAGATTTTAGGTATAGTGGGCGTCATTCAGGCGCCCTTTTTTATGTGTCTAAATTGCATTGGGAGTTTTTATGTCGTTGCCTCGCTATTTTGAAAATCCGCAAACCTTGCATGTGAATACCACACCTCATCATGCTTATTTTATTCCTTTTTCTTCAGCAGAAAGTGCGGTCAAAAAGAGACGAGAATTTTCCCCTTATTTTACCTTACTAAATGGCGAATGGGATTTTGCTTATTTTGAAAGCTATACTCACTTACCTCAAGATTTTCTTCGTTTTTCCTTTACGGATAAAATCCCCGTTCCATCCAACTGGCAAAACTATGGTTATGACAATCATCAATATACCAACGTAAATTATCCTTTCCCTTTTGATCCCCCTTATGTGCCTATCGAAAATCCTTGTGGTTTATATCATCGCGTTTTTAATATCGAAATCAATGCAGAAAAACGATATCTCTTAAATTTTGAAGGAGTAGATAGCTGCTTATTTGTCTATGTGAATCAACAATTTGCGGGCTACAGCCAAATTAGTCATTGCACCAGTGAATTTGATATCACTGATTTTTTACAACAAGAGGAAAATCACTTACATGTTCTCGTGTTGAAATGGTGTGATGGTAGTTATTTGGAAGATCAAGACAAATTCCGAATGTCTGGTATTTTTCGAGATGTTTATCTGTTAGCACGAGAAAGAAATTACTTACAGGATTTCTTCATTCAAACACAATTGAATCAAGAGCTTACTAAGGCTCAATTGTATGTGGTCTGTCAGTTTGCAGAACGCGAACAATCCATTTCTTGGCAATTATTTGATCCTCAAGGCGAATTGATAATTGAACAAAAAGGGCATGCATTTCATGCTGAAATTGAAAATGCACAATTATGGCATGCGGAGAACCCTCGTTTATACACGTTGATTTTGCAATATAGATCAGAAGTGATTTGCCAAAAGGTTGGCTTGCGTCATATCGAAGTGAAGAATGGTGTCATGTTATTTAACGGACAAGCGATAAAGTTTAAAGGCGTTAATCGTCACGATAGTTATCCGAAAACCGGTTACGCCATCAGCCGCGAACAAGCATTGCAAGATTTACGCTTAATGAAACAGCATAATTTTAATGCCATTCGTACAGCGCATTATCCAAATGCCCCTTGGTTTACCGAATTGTGTGATGAATATGGTTTTTATGTGATTGCGGAAAGCGATATTGAATCGCACGGTACGAATGCAGTCTATGTGGAGTCGCCAGAAACCAGTATTTTGTTAGGGGTAAAAACAGAGATTGATCATGACGCAATTCGTCAAAAAACAATCGACAATTATTGTTATATGGCTCGAAGCTCTGAATTTAATCAAGCCATTTTAGACCGCACTTATGCCAATGTTGAGCGAGATAAAAATCGGCCTTCTGTTGTGATTTGGTCATTGGGAAATGAAAGTGGATACGGTGAGAACTTTGAGCAAGCTGCCGCTTGGGTGAAACAGCGCGATCCAAGTCGCTTAGTGCATTATGAAAATGCGATCTTTCAGCATTCAGCCCATCAAAATGACACATCCAATTTAGATTTTCATAGCGAAATGTACACTAGTACGGAAGAATTGGATGCTTATTTTGCCGATACTCAAAATCAAAAGCCTTATCTTTTCTGTGAATATTTGCATGCGATGGGGAATTCTTGCGGAGACACAGAGGATTATTTCCAAGCCATGGAGCGACATGCTGGCGCTTGTGGTGGCTTTGTATGGGAGTGGTGTAATCATTCCCCTTATTTGCCAAACTCAAGCAAGATGGGCTATGGCGGGGATTTTAATGACACGCCGAATGACGGTAATTTTTGTGCTGATGGATTAGTGACGGCAGACCGTCAAATTCAAAGCAATTTGTTGGAATACAAAAATGTGTATCGTCCACTTCGAGCTACATTAAAAAATGGCCATATCGAACTCAAAAATTATTTGGATTTTACGGATGCGGCAGAGGCTATTTCGATTCATTATCAAATCACCGAAGATTTTGCTGTTATACAAGAAGGCCAAATAGATGATTTAAACATTACACCAAAATCAACCGCACTTTTGCCTTTAACATTGCCGACAAGTAACGGTTCATTACAAGTTTTAACATTGACCTATCATCAAAAAACAGAAACAGGTTTAATTCCCCAAGGGCTCAGTTTAGGATTTGATCAGATCATTTTGTCAGAGCAATCACAATTATCCACAAATGAATTCAAACCAAATCATCACTCGATTTCTGTTTCAGAACATGCCAATTTAATTTCAGTTAAAGTGGCAGATATTGAATACCAGTTTGATCAATATAAAGGCACCATTCAACAAATTACTAAAGATGGCAAGCCGTGGTTAAATCAAGCCGCTGATTTCAATATTTGGCGAGCGCCTTTAGATAATGATAGTTTAATGAAAACACATTGGCTTGCTGCAGGTTACGATCGTGCGATGAGTCGAGTCTATGATTATCATTTAACCGAGCTGGAAAGTGCGGTTGAAATTATCTTTAAATTGGGGCTAGTCGCCGTATCAAAAGCGAGAATTTTGACATTGAATGTGGTGTATCGTATTGAGCAAAATGGGCTGCTTCAGATTAATATTCATGCTGAAAAACAACCGCATTTGCCATTTTTACCACGCTTTGGTTTACGTTTCTTCCTTAATCAAGGATTTAATCAAGTGCAGTATGTAGGCTATGGTCCAACGGAAAGTTATCTGGATAAACATCACGCCACGGCTTTCGGTCGTTATAAGACAACGCCAGAAAGTAATCATGTGCCTTATTTAAAACCACAAGAAAATGGCAGTCACTATGGTTGTCGTGAGGTGAAGGTGGTGAATTCGGCTGATTGTTTTACCGTGCAAAGTCATACGCTTTTTAGCATGAATGTTTCCCCTTATTCTCAAGAAGAATTGGGCAGTAAAAAGCACCAATATGATTTGGAGAAAAGTGGCAGTACGATCTTGTGTGTGGATTATAAAATGAGTGGGGTTGGCTCCAATTCTTGTGGACCCGCATTAAAAGAACAATATCGTTTGAATGAAACGGAGTGGGATTGGTCGATTTTGTTGCAAATTAAATAATAAAAAAGTGCGGTTGAAATTAACCGCACTTTTATGTTTTTAGCAAAAATTAAGCAACAACGTTAAATTGTTCTTTCATTAATGCTTCGAAATCAGTGCAACCGCCGATTGGTTTTTCATCGATAAAGATTTGTGGCACAGTTTCCACTTCTTTACCGACAGATTTTGATAAATCTGCTTTAGAAATGCCTTCAGCAATAATATCTACATAGCGATAATCGAAATCCGCTACTTCACCTTTTAATTTTTCAGCAAGGTTTTTTGCACGTACACAATAAGGACAGCCTGGACGACCAAAAATAACTACGAACATAAAATTTTCCTTTTATTTAAACAAAATTCCTAATAATTTTACTCTATTTCCACAAAAGCAGAAATCATTTTTCAGGATTATTGTGATTGGTGTAATATATCAACTCTTCTTTTCCTAAGGGTATAACTGAATGAAATTATTGATGCTTTGCCGCGAGCCTCGCCTTTATAGCTGCCAACGTTTAAAAGAAGCAGCGGAAAGTTGCGGGCATCAAATGGATATTTTGGATCCTAATCGTTGCATTTTAAAACTTGACAAAAATCAACCGCACTTTTCTTTGTATTATCAACAAAATGTAGAAAGTGAACCCTATTTATTGTCTGATTATGATGCAGTGTTACCCCGCTTTGGGACGACAAGTACCCAAATGGGCTGTGCAGTATTGCGTCATTTCCAAGGAAAAGGTGTCTATTGCCTTAATAAAGAACAGGCGTTTTTAGCCGCACGCGATAAATGGCGTAGTTTGCAGATGTTATTGGAGCAAGGTATTGCAGTACCGAGTTCAGTCTTATCCGGTTGTGAGGTTGAGCCGAAACAAGCCATTAAGCAAACAACTGCCCCAATGATTATTAAAACCTTAAAAGGATCGCAAGGTATTGGTGTGATTTTAGCCGAACATCCACAAAGTGCGGTCAGTATTTTAGAAACGTTAAAAGATTCGAATGTGCCTGTTTTGTTACAAGATTTTGTAGAAGAGGCAAAAGGAACAGATATTCGCTGTTTTGTGATCGGTGATAAAGTCGTCGCCACAATGCAGCGTATTGGACAAGACGGCGAGTTTCGTGCGAATTTTCACCGTGGTGGCACAGCAGAAAAAGTTAAACTCACTGAAGAGGAAAAATCCATCGCCATTCATGCGACTAAAGCCTTAGGGCTTGCGGTAGCTGGTGTTGATTTGATTCGTTCAAAAGAAGGTTTATTAGTGCTTGAAGTGAATGCTAGTCCTGGTTTAGAAATGATTGAGAAGACCAGTGGTATTGATATTGCATTACAGATGATCTTGTTTTTAGAACAGCAAGTGAAACAATAAAAGAAAAGGGCGAACTATATCATGTTCGCCCTTGTTGTTTATCCTTTTGCGTCTTGTTTAAAATCGTAATTTGGTGGTAATTCCGGCATTGTATTTTCTTCATCAAAAGGCTCGCTTGCCGGTTGATGTTGAAATTCTTTGCTATCGTGAGCCGGTTTTTCTTTACCTAATAATTGCGGTTGTAATTTGATAAAACTACTTTTATCTGAAAGCCACACATCAATAAATGCTTGTGTAAATTTTTGATCGAATTCGTGATCTAACACAGTATCGTTTAACACGAAATAGCCTTTATCTTGTAAGGCTACAAAATTTAAGATGTCGCTAGGTGAAAAATCAGGGAAGATTTCCTGCATTTTTTTCAGCCATGCGGTGGTGTCATCTTTACTTAAGTTTTGGGCTTCCATTTCTTTAGTTAAAGCAATGGCGAAATTTTTCCCTTCAACTGGTTTCTCATATTTAATCGAAAACATTAACGGACGTTCATTCTTTTCATATGACCCCGTTTCAGAATACAAGCCGACAGTGTAAACATGGAATGGCCCCCATGTGTATTCAGCATTGCCGACCGGTTGCCATTGGGCAAAAAGTGCGGTGGAAAATAAGGCTGAAATGGCAGCAATAATAAATTTCAGTTTCATAGTTTTTTTCATATCAAAAATATTGCCGTGATTATAACAAAAAAGCCCTCTAAAAAAACACAAATAAAAAGGCAGGAATACCTGCCTTTGACATCAAATTATTGGGGGAGTTTATTTTAAGCTACCCACCATATCTTCTGGACGAACCCATTTGTCGAAATCTTCGGCTGAAACTAAGCCTAAGTTAATCGCTTCTTCACGTAGAGTTGTACCATTTTTGTGTGCGGTTTTCGCAATTTTCGCTGCATTTTCGTAACCAATGTGTGTATTAAGTGCGGTGACTAACATCAATGAATTTTCCAATTGTTGTTTAATGCGAGGGTAGTTTGGTTGAATACCGGTTGCGCAGTGTTCATCAAATGATACGCAAGCATCACCCAATAATTGTGCAGATTGTAAGAAGTTCGCCACCATTACAGGGTTAAATACGTTTAATTGGAAGTGACCTTGTGAGCCAACGAATGCGATAGTGGTATCGTTACCGAATACCTGTGCACACACCATGGTTAATGCTTCACATTGAGTTGGGTTCACTTTACCCGGCATGATTGAAGAACCTGGTTCATTTTCAGGAATTAAGATTTCACCAATACCAGAACGAGGGCCTGATGCTAATAAACGAATGTCGTTTGCAATTTTGAATAAGCTCATCGCTAATTGTTTAATTGCACCGTGAGTTTCCACAATCGCATCGTGTGCGGCTAACGCTTCAAATTTGTTTTCTGCAGTCACAAATGGTAAGCCAGTGAATTGCGCGATGTAATCCGCCACTTTTACATCATAGCCTTTTGGTGTGTTTAAACCAGTACCTACTGCCGTACCACCAAGTGCTAGTTGACTTAAGTGTGGAAGGGTATTTCTTAGTGCACGTAAACCGAAATCTAATTGTGCAGCGTATGCAGAGAATTCTTGGCCTAATGTTAATGGGGTTGCGTCCATTAAGTGAGTGCGGCCAATTTTTACCACATCTTTAAATTCTGCTGATTTTTTAGCGAAAGTTTTTTGTAAACGTTCTACACAAGGAATGGTGTGTTCAACCACTTTTTTGTATGCCGCAATGTGCATTGCAGTTGGGAAAGTATCATTTGAAGATTGGGATTTGTTCACATCATCATTTGGATGGATGAATGATTTTTCACCTAATTTACCACCATGTAAAACATGAGCACGGTTTGCCACCACTTCGTTCACGTTCATGTTTGATTGTGTACCTGAACCAGTTTGCCAAATAACTAATGGGAATTGGTCGTCTAATTTTCCTGCAAGGATTTCATCACAGGCGGTTGCGATTAAATCACGTTTCTCAGCAGGTAATACACCTAAATCACAGTTTGCGAAAGCAGCGGCTTTTTTCAAATAACCGAAAGCTTCAATAATTTCGTGCGGCATAGAGGCTGCCGGACCAATTTTGAAGTTGTTACGGGAACGTTCGGTTTGTGCTGCCCAGTATTTATCTGCAGGAACTTGAACTTCGCCCATAGTGTCTTTTTCAATACGAAATGCCATGTGATACTCCTATCATCAAAAATAAAAACAAATCTTTAAAATTCTAACACCTACGAGTTATGAATGGAATGTAACAGAAGGGTAAAAAGTCACTTTTGTGATATAGATCATAAAAGTGCGGTAAAAAATTTTCGTGTTTTTTCTATTTGCGTTAATCACCTTGTTGATGATTTATTTTTTAGTGCTTTTTTGATAAAATCCGCCAGTTTACAAAACGATAAATGGAGAAGTCGCAATCATGGCAAAAAACGCACAATTTTATCTCTTAAATCCAGAAAAGAAGATAACAGTTGAGCAACTTGCCTGTGATCTTGCTGCTCAAGCGTGGCGTTTAGGCAAGCGAGTGTTAATCGCTTGCGAAACAGAAGAGCAAGCATTTTTAATTGATGAAGCATTATGGCAACGGGATCCGAATGAGTTTGTCCCTCATAATCTTTCAGGCGAAGCAACACAATACGCACCGCCAATTGAGATTAGTTGGAAAGGCAAACGCAATGCCCAACGTCGCGATTTGCTGATCAATTTGCAAATGGAAGTGCCAGATTTTAGCCACAGCTTTACACAATTAATTGATTTTGTACCGGTAGAAGAAACGCAAAAAGCTCAAGCGCGTGAACGTTATAAAATTCTTCGCTCACAAGGTTGGACGCTTTCTACTGAAAACACTTAATATTTTTAACTTTAAAACCTAGGAAATTAACATGAGTTTAAACGCTAAAGTGGCTTTAAGCCTTATTCTTGGCGCAAGCACCTTATTATCTGCTTGTGACAATAAAGAAAATACCTCAACTCAAGTTGAGAAAGCAGTAAGAATACCGACATCAACAGAAAAAGCAGAAAGTGCAGTTGAAAAATCAAAAGAATTAGTGGCTGAAACTAAATCAGCCGAAAAAGTCGTTGAGAAAACAGAAACCACAGAAGCTAAAGCAGACGCTAACAAAGTAGATGTAAAATCAGACGCCGTGAAAGCCGAAGTTAAAAAAGAGGCGAAAGCGGATGATGTGGCAGAAAAAGTATCTGAGAAAAAGGAAACTGTTGTAGCACAACAAGCGGCAACGGCTCAGAAACCACGCGTAATTCCTACTGAAAAAGCATCGAAAGAAAGTGCTAAACATAAACAGAAAAAAGCGGTATTGAATGTGTTAGAAAAACAATATAAACAAGTTCGTTGTTCTGCTGACGCGAAAAATTTAAGTGGCGATAGTTTCTGCCGTCAAGAAGAACGCCGTTTATTCTTAGAAATTCAACGCATTAAAGATGAATTAAGAGGGATTGAGGCATAATCTCATTCTTACCAATATGAGGGCGTGATCAAATCGCCCTCAAAATAAAAAATAGATTTTTTGTGACCGCACTTTATGAACGATATTACCTTTTACCAACGTTTCGAAGCAGATATTCTCGCTGGACGTAAAACCATCACCATTCGGGATAAATCTGAAAGCCATTTTAAAGCAGGTGATATTTTGCGTGTAGGTCGATTTGAGGATAATCAATATTTCTGCACGATTGAAGTGTTAGGTGTGTCGCCGATTACTCTTGATGAACTAACGGAACAGCATGCAGCTCAGGAAAATATGAGTTTGGTTGAATTGCGAAAAGTGATTAAGGCAATTTATCCAAGTGAAAGTGAGTTTTGGGTAATTAATTTTAAACTCATTGAATAACGCTAAAATATTAACCATACTTGAAAAGAAAGTTAATTATTGGTTGGGTGCGTATATCAACGTGCCAAGTATTTAATATAACGGTGTGTTTATACTCACCCTACTAAGTAAGAGAAAAATAAATGACACAAAAATTCGAAATGGCAGACCGTTTTAATCCGTCTGCGGTAGAGCAAGCCCTTTATCAACATTGGGAAGAGAGCGGTTATTTTAAACCGTCTGAAAATGAAAACGCGCCGAGCTATTGCATTGCGATTCCGCCGCCGAACGTAACAGGTTCCCTACACATGGGACACGCGTTCCAACAAACCTTAATGGATACCTTAATCCGTTTTAACCGTATGGAAGGGCATAACACCTTATGGCAAGCGGGGACAGACCATGCGGGTATTGCGACCCAAATGGTGGTGGAGCGTAAAATCGCCGCAGAAGAAGGCAAAACTCGCCATGATTATGGTCGTGAAGCTTTCATCAATAAGATTTGGGATTGGAAAGCCTATTCAGGCGGCACAATCAGCCAACAAATGCGCCGTTTAGGTAACTCAATCGATTGGGAACGTGAGCGTTTCACCATGGATGATGGTTTATCTAACGCGGTAAAAGAAGTGTTTGTTCGCTTGCACGAAGAAGGGTTGATTTACCGTGGCAAACGCTTAGTAAACTGGGATCCAAAACTTCACACTGCGATTTCTGATTTAGAAGTGGAAAACAAAGAGAGCAAAGGTTCCCTTTGGCATTTCCGTTATCCGTTAGCCAACGGTGCAAAAACGGCGGATGGTAAAGATTATTTAGTGGTGGCAACCACGCGTCCAGAAACCATGCTGGGCGATACAGCAGTGGCAGTGCATCCAGAAGATGAGCGTTATCAATCTTTAATCGGTAAAACAGTCGTTCTGCCGTTGGCAAACCGTGAAATTCCAATCATTGCTGATGAATATGTGGATCGTGAATTCGGTACGGGTGTAGTGAAAATTACGCCTGCACACGACTTTAACGACTACGAAGTGGGTAAACGTCACAGCTTGCCAATGGTTAACGTGTTAACTTTAAATGCGGATATTCGTGATGAAGCAGAAATTATCGGTACTGATGGCAAACCACTTGCGGGTTATGAAGCGACTATTCCTGCGGATTACCGTGGCTTAGAGCGTTTCGCTGCACGTAAGAAAATCGTGGCAGATTTTGAAGCGCTAGGTTTATTAGACGAAATTAAACCACACGATCTCAAAGTGCCTTATGGCGACCGTGGTGGTGTGCCAATCGAGCCGATGTTAACCGACCAATGGTATGTGAGCGTGAAACCGCTTGCCGATGTCGCAATTAAAGCGGTGGAAGACGGCGAAATCCAATTCGTGCCGAAACAATACGAAAACCTTTACTTCTCTTGGATGCGTGATATTCAAGATTGGTGTATCTCTCGCCAACTTTGGTGGGGACACCGTATTCCAGCGTGGTATGACGCGGAAGGCAATGTTTATGTTGCGCGTAACGAAGCAGAAGTGCGGTCAAAATATAACTTAGATTCTGCAGTTGATCTCAAACAAGATGAAGACGTGTTAGACACCTGGTTCTCATCAGGCTTATGGACATTCTCAACTTTAGGTTGGCCAGAGAAAACTAAAGAACTCAAAATGTTCCACCCGACAGATGTGTTAATTACCGGCTTCGACATCATCTTCTTCTGGGTTGCGCGTATGATTATGTTTACGATGCACTTCGTGAAAGATGAAAACGGTAAACCACAAGTACCATTCAAAACCGTGTACGTAACAGGCTTGATCCGTGATGAAAACGGACAAAAAATGTCGAAATCGAAAGGTAACGTGCTCGATCCAATCGACATGATCGACGGTATCAGTCTTGAAGATTTGCTTGAAAAACGCACCGGCAACATGATGCAGCCGCAATTGGCAGAGAAAATTGCTAAAGCGACTCGAAAAGAATTCGCAGAGGGCATTGCCGCTCACGGTACAGACGCATTACGTTTCACATTAGCCGCATTGGCTTCAAACGGTCGTGATATCAACTGGGATATGAAACGTTTAGAGGGCTACCGTAACTTCTGTAATAAATTGTGGAATGCAAGCCGTTTTGTCTTAACGAATGAAAAGTTGGATTTAAGCGAAGGCGAGATCGAATTCTCATTAGCGGATCGTTGGATTCAATCTGAATTTAATCGTACCGTAGAAACGTTCCGTAATTCATTAAGCCAATATCGTTTTGACCTTTGTGCCAATGCGATTTATGAGTTTACTTGGAACCAATTCTGTGACTGGTATTTAGAATTGACTAAACCGGTATTTGCCAACGGCAATGCAGCACAAATCCGTGCGGCAAGCCAAACCTTGGTTCATGTGTTAGAAAAATTATTACGTTTAGCACATCCGCTTATTCCATTTATTACCGAAGAAATTTGGCAAAAAGTGAAAGGATTTGTGGGCATTACAGCTGACAGCATTATGTTACAAGTATTCCCTAAAGTGGAAGAGAACGGTTTTGATCCAGAAGCAGAAGCTGAAATTGAGTGGTTAAAAGAAGTGATCGTTGCGGTGCGTAATATTCGTGCAGAAAGCAACATCGCACCAAGCAAAGGCTTAGATCTGTTATTCCGTAATTTAAGTGCAGAAAATGCAAAAATTCTTGAAAAACAGACCGCTCTTTTAAAAGCCATGGCGAAGTTAGACAACGTTCAAGTGTTAGCCGCAAACGAAACCGCACCACTTGCGGTAGCGAAATTGGTCGGTAATGCTGAATTGCTCGTGCCAATGGCTGGCTTTATCAATAAAGAAGCCGAGCTTGCCCGTTTAACCAAAGAGATTGAAAAATATCAAAATGAGGTTAAACGTATCGAAAACAAACTCAGCAACGAAGCTTTCGTGGCTAAAGCACCTGAAGCGGTGATTGCGAAAGAACGTGAAAAACAAGCGGAATACCAATCTGGATTAGAAAAAATCCAAGAGCAGTATAAAGCGATTGAAGCGTTGTAGTTTTTGAATAAAGAAAGCGGTCAGATTTAAAATCTGGCCGCTTTTTATTTTCTAAAATATTGTGGTAAGTAGAAAATCTATTCTAGTTATTCAATATCTCAAGCAATGCTTGCACAGGATGTTTCAAGATGGCTTTTTCATATCGTTTCACTTGGCTACGGCAGGAATAGCCGGTTGCGAGACAATGATTCGGATCTTTACCTTGTAATTTTTTGCCCCATGATACGTCGTAAATATCTTTCGACATGGTTTGATTTTGAACCTCATGACCAAATACGCCCGCCATACCACAGCAGCCGACTTTCTCAACGTTCAAGGTTTGTCCAAATTGCGCAAAAATATGCTGCCATTCTTTTGGGCTGTTTGGCATAAAGGTGGATTCAGTACAATGAGGGAATAAATGCCACTCAAAAGTGCGGTCAGATTTCGCGATATTTTTCACTGCACTTTGTAATGCGTTACTTTCTAATTGATTGGTCAGCCATTCATGTGCTATGAGTACATGGAAATCACCGCGAGAATCGCCTAATGCCTCTTTATATTCATCACGATAAGAAAGCACAATAGCCGGATCTACACCGACCAAAGGCACATTTAATTTAGCGACGCGATTTAAAAACTCAGCTTGTGTTTTCGCGGTTTTACTAAAGCGAGCTAAAAAACCTTTGATATGCATGGCTTTGCCATTTGGTTTAAAAGGCAGAAGGATTGGTGAGAATCCTAATTTTTGTGTGAGAGCGACAAAGTCTCGTACCACTTTAGCATCGTAATAAGAGGTATATGGGTCTTGTACGATAAAGAGCATCTTCGCTTTTTCTGTTGCATTGAGACCTTCCAACTCTTCTAATTTTTTGCCTTGATAACCAATTTCCACTAATTGCTGTTGGAGGTTTGGCTCTGAAAGGAGAGGCAAATCAGTCATACCCAGTGTTTTTTCAACCAAGCGTTGAGTGACTTTGAGTTTGGTGAAATAATTGAATAATGCCGGTTGTTTCGCCATATAAGGTGCAGCAACTTCTAAATTCGCCACAAGATGATCTTTGACTGGGCGCAAATAACGACTGTGGTAGAAATGGAAAAATTTCGCACGGAAACTTGGTACGTCAATTTTAATCGGGCATTGGCTTGCACAGGCTTTACAAGCCAGACAAGTATCCATTGCGGCTTTAACTTCATGTGAGAAGTCATACTCACCGCGCCATTTCTGCACGCTATTGCGGAAACGTTCCACAAGTGCGGTCAGTTTGACTTGTGTTTTATGAAAATCTAATTGATCAGGCGATACGTTTTCATTGGCCATTAATCGCAACCATTCACGCACCATCGCGGCGCGCCCTTTTGGCGAGAATACGCGATTTTTACTCACTTTCATGGAAGGGCACATAATGCTGTGCTCATCAAAGTTAAAGCAAAGCCCGTTACCGTTACAATTCATTGCGCCTTTGAATTCGTCTCGCATCTGAATCGGGATTTGGCGATCATTGTCCGCACGCATTGGCGAGAGAATCGAATAGAGTTCCGCATCGCTATTAAGTGGCGTACAGATTTTACCTGGGTTGAGACGATTGTTTGGATCAAATAAAAATTTCACATAACGTAATTCTTGCCAAAGTTCAGGTGTAAAGAATTTCTCCCCATAATGAGAGCGGACTCCTTTACCGTGTTCCCCCCATAGTAAACCACCGTATTTCACCGTGAGTTCTGCCACTTCATCTGAAATTTGTTTAAAGAGTTTGACTTGTTCTTTATCGCATAAGTCTAAAGCCGGGCGAACGTGCAATACACCGGCATCCACATGGCCAAACATCCCATATTGCAGATTGTGGCTATCTAATAAGGCTCTAAATTCTGCAATGTAATCCGCAAGATGTTCTGGTGGCACACAGGTATCTTCCACAAAAGGAATCGGTTTGGCTGCGCCTTTCGCATTCCCCAATAGCCCCACTGCTTTTTTACGCATGGCGTAAATACGTTCAATAGAAGGCAAGTCAGAACAAAGTTGATATCCGATAATATGATCTTGGCTTTGTGCAATTTTTTCATCTAATTGCTGACAAAGTGCGGTCACTTGGTTGTCGATTTTAGCTTGATTGTTGCCCGCATATTCCACAATGTTTAAACCCTGAATTGGATTTTGTTCTTCTTCTGTTAAAAGTTCTTTCACTGAATGCCAAATAATATCTTGCTTAGCAAGGTTTAGCACTTTGGAATCGACGGTTTCAACGGAAAGGGCATTGGCTTTCACCATAAAAGGCGCATTGCGAAGGGCAGCATCAAATGAGCTGTACTTCACATTAATTAAGGTACGATATTTAGGAATCGGCAATAAATTGAGTTTGGCTTCGCAGATAAACGCAAGTGAACCTTCTGACCCCGTTAAAATTCGGGTGAGGTTAAATTCACTTTCATCTTTATTAAAGACATTCTTAAGATCGTAACCGGTGAGAAAGCGATTGAGTTGTGGTAAGTCTTGAATGATTGAGGTGCGCTTCTCTTTACAACGTTGGAAAATCGTTTGATGTAGCGTTTTACCATTTTCTGCAAGCGGGTAGTTTTCTAAAACATCGTTAGATTTGACCGCACTTGTATCTAATATTTCACCATTCATTAAAACAGAACGTAATGCTAAAACGTGATCAGAGGTTTTTCCGTATTGTAATGAGCCTTGACCGGAGGCATCGGTATTAATCATGCCACCTAGGGTCGCTCGATTACTGGTGGAGAGTTCCGGTGCAAAGAATAAACCGTGAGATTTTAAAAATTGGTTGAGTTGATCTTTTACTACGCCCGCCTGCACGCGAACCCAACGTTCTTCTATATTAAGTTCTAAAATGCTCGTCATGTGGCGAGAGAGATCGACAATAATGTTGTTATTTATAGATTGTCCATTGGTACCCGTGCCGCCACCGCGAGGTGTAAAGGTTAGATGAAGGTATTTCTCTTTATTGGCTAATTTGGTGATACGTACTACATCGGCAATAGATTTAGGGAATAAAATAGCCTGAGGAAGCTGCTGATAGACGCTGTTATCTGTCGCGAGACTTAAGCGGTCAGCATAATTTGAGGCAATATCACCTTCAAAATGCTGTTGTTGAAGTTCGCTAAGATAATCACTTACCACGTTATTAAGTTGTGGCACATTAGAAAGACGGGGCAACATAAAATTACTCACCTATATATAAAGAGAAGAAAGTGAATTTGATGATATATGAAGCTCAAAAAAAAGTCGATTTCAACAAAAGATATTTTTTGTTAGAATAGAAATCGGGTTAAAAATTAACCCGATTTTTGTGAACAAATGTTCATTTTAGGGGTTGTTTGTCTATAAAATAACCAAAAAGGGCAAAAAAAGTTTGATCTTTGGTGTTTTTATAGGATAATAACCATACTTTTGAACGTTCCTTTGGCTATGGCAAAGGAATTGAATTTGTCAAAAGGATAAGTTAGGGCAAATTCAAAACCCTAGTTAAGCAACGTTTAGAGTGTTTCTTTTTTATAAAGTTCACAATAAACAAGGAAACTTTTCTTATTAATAACGATGACTAAATAGAGGACATCAAAATGAAAAAAACTGCAATCGCATTAGTCGTTGCTGGTTTAGCAGCAGCTTCTGTAGCTCAAGCAGCTCCACAAGAAAACACTTTCTATGCAGGTGTTAAAGCTGGTCAAGCATCTTTCCACGATGGTATCAAAGCTAACACTGATGCTACTAACCCTCGTAGCTTAGATTTTGGTACTGGTTACAACCGTAATTCTTTCACTTACGGTGTATTTGGTGGTTACCAAATCTTAAATCGTGACAACTTAGGTTTAGCGGTTGAATTAGGTTACGACGATTTCGGTCGTGTTAAATTTAAAGATGCTGGTAAAGTAGCAACAAAACACACTAACCACGGTGCTCACTTAAGCTTAAAAGGTAGCTATGGTTTAGGTGGTTTAACTTCTGCTTTAGAAGGCTTAGATGTTTACGGTCGTGTTGGTGCAGCTTTAGTACGTTCAGACTATAAATTCTATGACACAGCAACTGGTGCTCGTGACCATGCTGAAGGTCGTCACAGCTTACGCGTTTCTCCAATGTTCGCAGCTGGTGTTGAATATGCATTACCATCATTACCAGAGTTAGCATTACGTTTAGAATACCAATGGTTAACACGTGTTGGTAAATATCGTACTCAAGATACTCACAATAGTTCTCAAGACTACAACCCATGGATCGGTTCTATCAACGCTGGTTTATCTTACCGTTTCGGTCAAGGTGCTGCTCCAGTTGTTGCACCTGAAGTTGTAAGCAAAACTTTCAACTTAAGCTCTGATGTGACTTTCGCTTTCGGTAAAGCTAACTTAAAACCACAAGCTAAAGCAACTTTAGACGGTATCTATGGTGAAATCGCTCAAATCAACAACGCTAACGTAGCAGTTGCTGGTTATACAGACCGTATTGGTAAAGATGCACCAAACGTGAAATTATCACAACGTCGTGCAGACTCTGTAGCTAACTACTTAGTAGCTAAAGGTGTTCCAGCTCAAAGCATCTCTGCAGTTGGTCACGGTAAAGCTAACCCAGTTACAGGTTCTACTTGTGATGCGGTTAAAGGTCGTAAAGCGCTTATCGCTTGTTTAGCACCAGACCGTCGTGTAGAAATCGCAGTTAACGGTACTAAATAATTTTATTTAGTTATCCATTAACGGATTAGCATTAGAAGACCTAAACTTCGGTTTAGGTCTTTTCTTATATAAATTAAACTTACAAATTAAAGGAATTTTTGAATGAAAAAGTGGATTATCTTGATTATTATCGCCGTTGCTGCAGGTTTAGGCTTAATGTCTAGCTACAATGGCTTAGTTAAAGCAGAAACTGAAATTGATTCTGTTTGGGCGAATGTTGAATCATCTTATCAACGTCGTGCTGATTTAATTCCAAACTTAGTGAATACTGTAAAAGGTCAAGCTAATTTTGAACAACAAACATTAACCAATGTAATCGAAGCGCGTGCAAAAGCGACACAAACTAAAATTGATCCGTCTAATTTAACGGAAGAACAATTAAACGAATTCCAACAAAACCAAAATCAAGTAGGCTCAGCATTATCTCGTTTACTTGTAACTGTAGAACAATACCCACAATTAAAAGCGAACGAAGGCTTTATGAACTTACAAGCGCAACTTGAAGGTACAGAAAACCGTATCAATGTCGCTCGTAATAAATTTAATGAAGCAGCACGTATTTATAATGAAAAAGTACGTCAATTCCCAACTAAATTAGCTGCAATGATTTTTGGTTTTAAAGCTAAACCTTACTTTAAATCAGCTACTGGCGCAGAAAACGCACCAACTGTAAACTTTAACTAAGGTTTATCTATGCCATTCTTTTCCAGAATTCCGGTAGATAAAAAGCAAATCGAGGCGGCGATTAGTCGCCTCGAAAGCTTAAGTTCGGCTGAGTTACGTGTTTATATTGAACGCAAAGTACCAAAGGCTTCTGCACAACTGTCTGCAATGGAACGTGCTTTAGAAGTGTTTGATGAACTGGAAATGCATAAAACAGCGGCACAAAATGCCGTGTTGATTTATGTGGGATATAAAAATCATCTCTGTGCAATCGTAGGTGATAAAGGCATTCATCAATTTGTTGATGTGGCTTATTGGCAGTTACAATGTGATTTAATGATTGAGCAGTTTAAACAAAAAGCTTATACACAAGGCATTGTGGATGCGATTGATCGTATCAGTGATATTTTATCTCGCCATTTTCCCATTCAGCCTGATGATGTGAATGAATTATCTAATGAGGTAATTATTAATGGCTAAGCTTTTATCTTTTATGAAAAGTGCGGTTATTTTTAGCCTTGTTTTTTTTGCTCAAGTGGTTGCTGCGGCAGAGTTTCCGCCTGCACCAAATCCTTTCCATTACATTAACGATTACACTAATACGCTTTCTACAGAACATAAGCAAATTTTAGAAAATAAATTGATTGCTTATAGTAAAGAAACGAGTTCACAAATCGCTGTCGTTTTAGTTCCGACAACCGGTGAATATGAAATTGCTGATTATACCTTTGCTTTAGGTGATAAATGGGGCATTGGACGAAAAAATCTGAACAATGGCGTGTTGATGCTGATTGCGAAGGATGATCGTAAAGTCTTTATCGCAACAGGGCAAGGTTTAGAAGGTGTATTGCCGGATGCTTTTTTATCGCAAGTCATCCGTTCAGCCATTTTGCCACAATTTAAACAAGGCCAATATGCGCAAGGTATTAATGACGGCTTAAACCAAATTATTGCGGCAAGTAAAGGCGAGTTTGATGCAGCACAAGTTGAAGAAGATGCGTTCGATAAGTATATCCCATTCTTAATGGTATTGGCGTTTATTGCCATTGTATTATTTGGTGAATTCCAATATCACAAAGATGAAGTCTATATTAGCCCGAATCAACGCGACCAACTGAATAAAATCATTCGTCAAAGTACGATTTCTCGTCGTCGTGGTGGTGGTTCCGGTTTCGGTGGCGGATTTGGAGGTGGCTTCGGCGGAGGCGGTTCTTCCGGTGGTGGCTTTGGTGGCGGCGGCTTCGGTGGCGGTGGAGCAGGTGGAAGTTGGTAAGACCAAGTCTTTCACTCAGGTTCTATCTTATGCTAGAATAGCGCCCTATTCAGACTTATTTGAACAAGGAACATTATGGAAACGTTAGACAAAATCAAAAAACAAATCGCTGAAAATCCAATTTTAATTTACATGAAAGGTTCACCAAAATTACCTTCTTGTGGTTTCTCTGCGCGTGCATCTGAAGCATTAATGAATTGCAAAGTGCCTTTCGGCTATGTTGATATTCTTCAACACCCAGATATTCGTGCTGAATTACCGGCTTATGCAAACTGGCCAACTTTCCCACAATTATGGGTAGAAGGTGAGTTAATTGGTGGTTGTGATATTATTTTAGAAATGTATCAAGCTGGCGAACTTCAAACTTTATTAAGCGAAGTCGCTGCTAAACACCAAGCTTAATTGACGATATCTTATCAAGATAAACCTGCTTTTTAGCAGGTTTTCTTTTGCTCAAAAAATAGTAAACCAGATATAAAAGTGTGATCGGATTAACATTTTTAAATGAAATAACTTGTTGATTAAATTTCCTTAAGATAGACTACATCGCGTTAGTCGGGGTGCCTATATTAATGGCTGAGAAATACCCGTGAACCTGAAACAGATAATGCTGGCGTAGGAAACTAATCATCTCATTATGCTGTTTCGTTATGCAAAAATAAGGAGAACGCATAATGAACAAAACGCTTCCCATTTTAACCGCACTTTTTACTGCTTCCGCTTTCGCACAAGCAGCTCCTCAAACATTAGATGTTTATACTTATGATTCATTTAGTGCTGATTGGAGTGCCGGACCAAAAGTTAAAGCGGCTTTTGAACAACAATTCCCGCAATGTAAGCTGAATTATGTGGCTTTTGACAATAATGGCACCTTGTTTAACCGTGTTCGTCTAGAAGGTAAAAAAATTAAGGCGGATGTGGTGCTCGGTTTGGATAGTTATCAAATTGAGGATGCACAAAAACTCAATATTTTTGAGCCAAATAAAGTGGATTTAAGCCAGTTACGTTTACCCATTAAATGGGAAAATCACACGTTCTTACCATTTGATTATGCGCAATATGCGTTTATTTATGATAAAAATAAACTGGCTAATCCACCAAAGAGCTTAAAAGAATTAGTTGAGCGTCAAGATCTTAAAGTGTTATATCAAGATCCGCGTACAAGCAGTATTGGACGTGGTTTATTACTTTGGATGAATGTAGTTTATCCAGAAGCAGATGTCGCAAATGCCTGGAAGACCCTTTCTAAACATACGGTCACGGTCACCAAAGGTTGGACTGAGTCTTATGGGGCCTTCTTAAAAGGCGAAGGTGATCTGGTTTTAAGCGTCAATACGTCACCGATTTACCATATTCTTTCTGAACAAAAAGACAATTATGTGGCAACGGAATTTGCAGAGGGTAGCGTATTACAAGTTGAAGTCGCGGCAAAAGTCGCTAACCGTAATAATGCCTGTGCTGATGAATTTTTAGGATTCTTACTTTCACCGCAAGCTCAAGCGGATATTGCTAAAAATAATGTGATGTTACCCGTGGTAGAGACCAATATCGAAAGTCACATTGATGCGCTTAATTCTCGTGCAAAATCAATGCGTATTTTAGATACCACTAAGGTGACAAGTGAGCAGCTTAAAGGCTGGATCAATCAATGGCAAAAAGCCTTATCTAAATAGTATTAATGAGCTTATTGCAACATCCGCATTTTCGTCCTCGCCATTATTTGGGCGGAAGTGCGGTCATTTTTTTCATTGTTTTACTCTATGGATTTTCCCTTTCTGCGGTTTTTTCAGTAGGAAGTGATTATGCCTTATCTGATTTCTTAAAAGACGATTATTTGCATCAAGTCATCGCCTTTAGCTTCTGGCAGGCATTCTTGTCAGCTTTGCTTTCTAGTGTAATTGGAACATTATTTGCGCGTGCTTTTTTCTATTTAGATTTCAAAGGCAAATCGCTCATTTTACGCATTTTTTCCCTCACATTTGTTTTGCCGGCATTACTGGCTATTTTCGGCCTAATTGGTATTTATGGCACTGCCGGTTGGCTAACACAGCTGCTGCAAACCTTAGGTATTTCATGGAAACCTTCCATTTATGGTTTAAGTGGGATTCTCATTGCCCATTTATTTTTTAATATTCCTTTAGCGGCACGAATGAGTTTACAGGCTTTGCAAAGTGTACCGACCGAACAGCACCAACTCGCGGCACAATTGAATATCAAAGGTTTTACATTTTTCCGTTTAATTGAATGGCCTTATTTGAAGAGCCAAATAGTCTCTGTCTTTGTGCTGATTTTTATGCTGTGTTTTACCAGTTTTACGATAGTGTTGGCACTGGGTGGCGGGCCACAAAATAGCACGCTAGAAGTTGCGATTTACCAAGCCATTTTCTTTGAATTTGATTTACCCAAAGCCGCACTTTTTGCGCTTGTACAATTTTCGTTTTGTTTTGCGTTATTTTCACTTTCACAATATTGGGCAAAAGCACCTGAAACGCAGATTTCACAACGTTATCGCTGGGTTTTGCCTTCTTCAAGTGCGGTCAAATTTGGACATGTTTTTGTCTTATTCTCGGTGTGCTTATTTATTCTAACTCCCTTATTCAATATTGTTTTTCAAGGTTTATCTGCAACTCAATTATTTGGCTATTGGCAAAATCCACAATTATGGAAAGCGCTTGCTTATTCATTAACCATGGCACCGACAGCCGGGATTTTATCGGTAGTATTTGGATTCTTCTTATTGTTGCTTTCACGACAACTACAATGGTTATATCACCCCAAATTAGCTCATTTAATTTTAACGGGGGGCATGATGATTTTAGCCATTCCGACGATCGTTTTAGCAGTAGGCTTATTCCTTTGGTTGCAAGATATTGATTTTTCGGCAGGGCATTTGTTTGTAGTGGTATCGGTTTGTAACGCCTTGGCTGCCTTGCCATTTGTCATCAAAATTCTCAATACACCAATGAATCAATCGATGCAATATTATGAAAAACTCTGTTTATCGCTGAATATTGCGGGCTGGCAGCGTTTTCATTTAATTGAATATCCGCTGCTAAAAACACCATTGAAATATGCCTTGGCGCTTGCGACGACTTTATCACTCGGCGATTTTACGGCGATAGCCTTATTTGGTAGCCCTGATTTTACTTCTTTGCCTCATTTGCTTTATCAACAAATCGGGCAATATCGAAGCCAAGAAGCGGCAGTGACGGCATTGATTTTATTGGGCTTATGTTTAGGTTTATTTATGTTCATTGAAGGGCAGAAGGAACAACATGATTAAATTAAATAATGTAGTATTCAATTATCAATCCATGCCGATGGTATTTGATTTACAGATTCAAGCCCAGGAAAAAATCGCCATCATTGGTGAAAGTGGCGCAGGAAAAAGTACCTTGCTGAATTTAATTGCCGGATTTGAATATGCTGATAGTGGCGAGATTTGGCTAAATGGTGAAAACCATACCAAAACGGCACCTTTTGAACGCCCTGTTTCCATGCTATTTCAGGAAAACAATCTCTTTACTCATCTTTCCGTAGAAGAGAATATCGCTTTAGGTTTAAAACCGAATTTAGCCTTAAATGCAGAAGAAAAATCACTTGTAGAACAAGCTGCAAGTGCGGTCAGTTTACAGGATTTTTTAACGAGAAAACCGACCGCACTTTCAGGCGGGCAAAAACAGCGTGTGGCATTGGCGCGCTGTTTGCTACGAGATAAACCCATTTTATTATTGGATGAGCCTTTTTCAGCTCTTGATCCTAAATTACGCATTGAAATGCAGGATTTAATGGATCAATTATGTGAAGAAAAAAAGCTCACCATGTTACTGGTGACACATCAACCCAAAGAAATTGAACGGCATATTGATCGAGTGATTGAAATTCATCAAGGAAAAGTGATCTGATCTCTTTTTATCATATTGCAGAGTAATATGCTCAACTTAATAAAAGCGACATAGCTTAAATGAGGAAAATATAATGACCACAACAAATGTAGTACAGCTTTCATCTATTACGCCCCATCCATCAGTAGAGTATTGGTCTGTTTGTAAAGTCGAAGCGCTATTTGAAACACCTTTTTTAGAATTAGTCTATCGTGCGGCTCAAGTGCATCGAGAGCATTTCAACCCTGGCGCGATACAGTTATCGACGTTGATGTCAATTAAAACGGGTGGCTGTCCAGAGGATTGTGGTTATTGTCCTCAATCCGCACGTTATCAAACAGGCGTACAAAATCAGCAGATCTTGGATATTGATGAAATTGTCGAAAAAGCCAAAATTGCTAAAGCACGTGGTGCAGGACGTTTTTGTATGGGTGCAGCATGGCGTGGTCCTAAGCCTAAAGATATGGAAAAAGTGACGGCGATTATTCGTGCGGTAAAAGATATTGGCTTAGAAACTTGCGGTACCTTTGGGTTGTTGCAAGATGGTATGGCGGAAGAGTTAAAAGATGCAGGATTGGATTATTACAACCACAATCTAGATACCGCGCCAGAGAATTATCACAATGTCATTGGTACACGCCGTTTTGATGATCGTTTAAGTACATTAGGAAAAGTGCGTCATGCCGGTTTAAAAGTTTGCTGTGGTGGTATTGTGGGTATGAATGAAACCCGTAAAGAGCGAGCAGGCCTTATTGCAAGTTTGGCAAATCTTGATCCTCAGCCAGAGTCAGTGCCAATTAACCAATTAGTGAAAGTGGAAGGCACACCAATGGCTGATGCAGCTGATTTAGATTGGACGGAGTTTGTTCGCACTATTGCGGTTGCACGTATTACTATGCCGAAAAGTTATGTTCGCCTTTCTGCAGGTCGTCAAGGCATGAGTGAAGAAATGCAAGCCATGTGTTTTATGGCGGGAGCGAACTCTATTTTCTATGGGGATAAATTGTTAGTGACAGGCAACCCAGAAGAAGATGGCGATCAACTTCTTATGGCAAAATTAGATCTAGAGCCGGAAACGGAAGAAAATAGAAAGCCACTCGACAGAAATTAGTTATAAAAAAGTGCGGTGAAATCCACCGCACTTTTTATTTAGGCTTACTTAACTTGTTCGGTTAAGCAAGGCTGAATTTTATTTAGCATTTCTTTTAAAATACGTGCTGGTGCAGCCACAATATTGCCTGAGCGTAAATAGCCGTGACCCGCATTGAAATCACACACTAAACCGCCTGCTTCACGCACGATTAAATCACCCGCTGCACAATCCCAAGGTTTTAAACCCATTTCGAAATAACCGTCAACGCGACCAGAAGCGACATAGCAAAGGTCTAATGCGGCTGAACCTGTACGACGGAAATCTGCAGCCTCATCAATTAAGTTATTCATGATCGCAAATTGAGTTGGCATTAAGCTTGGTTGTTTGAATGGGAAACCGGTGGCTAAAATCGCCCCGTTAAGTTCATTTTGGCTATCTACACGTAAACGCACTTCATTTAATTTTGCGCCTTCACCACGCACCGCGGTGAATAATTCATTACGAATAGGATCGTAAACCACGCCCACTTCGGTACGGTTTTTTACACGGATAGCAATAGAAACGGAGAAATGTGGCAAACCTTTTACGAAGTTGGTTGTGCCATCTAGTGGATCAATTACCCATTGAATATCACTGTCTTTGCCTTCTAATGCACCACGTTCTTCACTGATAATTGTGTGATCAGGATAAGATTTTTGAATGATTTCAATGATCTCAGCTTCAGCGGCTTTATCGACGCTGGTCACATAATCATTAATACCTTTTTTACTTGTTTGAATGTCATCACGGCGCTCATAGTTTTTAGCAATCACGTTGCCCGCTCTTCGTGCCGCACGAATAGCGATATTTAACATTGGATTCATATTTCCACCAGATTTTAAAGAACAGATAATAGGTCGCCTATTATAAGGGAGTTTTAGTAAATAGCCAGTTGAAAATGTTTAATTCACGGTTTTTCCCGTTTTTTAAAGGAAATTTGCGATCAGTATCGCAAAAATAACATAGCTAATTTGGCTTTCTTCTAAAGGACTTTTAAAGTGCGGTCAAAAAAGAAGGCATTTTATGTATAAAGGGATAACTTTATTAGAAACCTTGATTACGTTATTTATTTTAAGTTTAACATTAGCGTTTGCATTACCTAAATGGCAGAAAAACGATCCCAAATATTTTCTCGAAAAAGAGCAACAACGGCTTTATTTTTTCTTACGTAATATTCAAGCGAGGGCAGAAAACTCATCAGCGATTTGGTTTATTTTGGCCAATCAAGATAGGGCGAATCAACGTTGGTGTATTACTGCTCAAGTAAAAAACGATCATTTTTGTGATTGTTTTCATCCCCAGAATTGTCCTAAAAACCTTTATGCGCATTTTTACTATCCTTATTTTGAAGGAAAAACGATGCTGATAGGCCCTAAATTATATCCATCTGAAGTGGCGGTGAAATTTAATGGGGCCAGAAATACCATGGAAACAAATTGTTTTATGTTACAGGCTGAAGAGCATCGTACATTGTTCTCTTTTTTCAATGTCGGCAGTATTAAATTAAAGTCTGATCAAGCGGCGAGTGCATGTACAAGATGAAACCATTAAAAGGTGAAACATTGGTGAGTTTGTTGATTTCACTTGGCTTATCCGCTTTATTATTGTTATTGGTTGCACAGTTTTATGCCCAAACTCAACAGCAAAATCAGCGTTTAATGTTACAACTTAAATTACAAGCGGAATTACAACGCACAATTCAACTCATCGGGAAAGATCTGCGTCGCGTAGGCTTTCGAGCTGCAAGCCAAAAACTCATCGAAGATAATCTGGCTTTATTCGAATTAGATGAAAAGGGCACAGCAATAACCATTGCTCAAGCAGATAATGCCCCGTCAAATAGTTGTGTTTTATTTTTTTATGATTTGAATAGCAATGGTTGTATTGGTGAAAAATACACCAAGAATACCTGCGTAAATGGTGTTAAAAATGTGGCAAAAAATATCGAAAAAGAGCTGTTTGGTTACAAACTTAACGAGAAAATGATCGAAACCAAACAAACTTATAAAAATGCGGTAAATGCGGATTGTCGCTCAGAAGAGTGTCAACGTGCTTTAACGCAATCTACTTGTAATGCCGGTGGTGGATGGACTGATTTATTGGATGAAAAAGAGTTTGAGATCTCTCAATTACGTTTTGATTGGTTAAAGGCAGGGAAAGGGATTGAAATTAAACTCACAGGGCATCTTGCCGCATATAAGCATATTCAATATGAAACTTCGCTTGTAGTGCCTTTATTAAATCAAGAAGAATGATGATGAAAAAAGGGATTGTGACACTGACGGCTCTGATTTTACTTTCAGGCTTATTGGCGCTGATCTTATTATTTGATGAACAGATCTTTGCGTTTTTTCGATCTCAAATGAGTCAGCGAAAATATTATGTAGAACAAAGCCTTCCTTTACAGAAAATCAGTCAGCAGCAACAAAAACATATTTGCCAAAACTTGCCTGTAAATGGTGCTGAAAAAGTGAAACAAGTCTTTTTCGAGTCTAATGGGGCAGAGGATAAAGTGGCCTATTCTGTTTGGTGTAAACGAGCAGAGTTATTTAAGAAATCGCCCACAAAAGGCATTAATGAAAATATGCTGCGAGATTTTATTTCCAGCGAAAAACAAGCGGATTTTCAACCGCACTTTATGAAAGTAGATACTACTTTAACTACTCAAAAAACACCACAAGTGTATTGGATAACGCAAAACCAATTAGAAATTAAAGGGAATGTGAGTGGCATTTTGTTAGCAGAAGGGGATTTAACTTTAATCGGCAAAGGACGAATAAGTGGTGCAGTGATTGCAGGAGGTTCGCTTAAGTTAGAAGAGGGCGTGACTGTGGCTTACGGTAAAGCCGTGGTGACAAAACTCGTACAAGAATATAGTCAATGGCGTTTGGTGGATAAAAGTTGGAGTGATTTAAGTGCACAAGATTAAAGTGAATAAAGGGATGTCGTTAATGTCCCTTTTATTAGCCTTATCGATTTTCAGTGGGTTATTTTTGATCTTTAATCGATGGACGAGTGAGCAACGGAAAAGTGCGGTCAGAATTTTTCAAGAATTTCAGGCAATTCAAATTGCTGAGAATCAGGCTCAACGTCAGTTTTTAGGCTTGTCTTGTGAAAATAGCGTAGAACAAAATGGCATTCAATTTGCAATTCAATGCAGTCATCATCAAGTGAATATACGCTATCCTCAAGGTGAATTTTTATTGAAAACCGAGTAAAATAACGCATTGTTTTTGCTTTCAAAAGGGCGTTATTTTGTTCGTTACTTATTATTCAAACCAACCAGAAATTCAAAAGGATATTTTAGTTTCGCTGTTGGAAAATTTACCTCAACATGATCCGTTTCAGTCTGACATTGTGTTGGTGCAAAGCCCGGGTATGGCACAATGGTTACAAATGGAAATTGCTAAAAAACGCGGTGTTGCAGCGAATTTCCAATTCCCCATGCCTTCCAGTTTTATTTGGAAACTTTACGCCGATAATTTGCCGAATGTTTCCACGCAAAACCCTTTTGAAAAAGATTCAACGTTATGGCGATTAATGCGATTAATCCCTACCTTTTTACAGCAAAAAGAATTTGAACCATTAAAAAAATATTTAGCGTCTTCACCTGCATCAGAACAGCAAAAACTTTATCAATTAAGCCTAAAAGTTGCCGATTTATTTGACCAATATCTCGTCTATCGCCCCGAATGGATTGCCGCATGGGAAGAAAATAACGATGAAAAAATCTTGGCTCAAATTAATCAGCAAAAGCAGGGCCTTTCGGCGTTAAATTCTACCTTTCTTTCTCAAATTAAAGGCAATATTCATTGGCAGGGAATTTTATGGCGAGCCTTGGTGGAGGATGTCCAACGTGATTTCGGTGGAAAAGCAAAGCATCGTGCTGCACTCAATCAACAATTTTTAGCATTATGCCGTGATCCCAATGCTACACTCAACTTACCAGAACGTATTTTTATTTTTGGTATTCCTGCATTGCCAACGGTTTATCTCAATATTTTCCAAGGTATTTCAGCTAAAACAGACGTGCATTTATTCTTCAATAATCCATGCCAAGAATATTGGGGCGATTTGCGAGATCTGAGTAAATCCTATTTATTAGAAAGACAGCGTTTCTTGAAAGAAAGCGACGATGTGAAGCCTTTAATTTCAGTCGAGCAAGTGTCATGGGAACCTGCCGACCTTGATTACACCAATCAACAAGAAGAATTGTTCAGCGGGAATCTGCTTTTAGCCTCTTGGGGAAAAATGGGACGAGATTTTCTCTATCAATTAGTGCGAGATGAAGAAAATATTCAAGCCATTTCCCGTGATTACTATGCAGAACGTCCTGAAAAGACGTTGCTAGGACAGATCCAAAATCAAATTTTGACGTTAAGCCATGGTGCATTAAATGTAGCAAAAAATGACCGCTCTTTGGTGGTGAAATCTTGCCATAGCGCGATGCGAGAAGTTGAAGTGCTACATGATTATTTATTGGATTTATTCAATCAGAATCAGCATAAGCCAAAAGAAGAACAGATTACACCAAAAGATGTGGTGGTCATGGTGGCCGATATTAATCAATACACGCCTTATATTCAGGCTGTCTTTGGTGCGAATAGTGCGGACGCACCCGTTATTCCATTCTCGATTTCAGACAGCAAATTGTCTGAAAGTGATGTGATCGTGTCGAGTTATCTTTCCCTGTTAAATTTAAAAGAAAGCCAGTTTAGCGCGGAAGAAGTGCTCGCTTTATTGGATATTCCCGCTATCCGTGAGCGTTTTAATATTGCGCTTGCCGATCTCGAACAAATACGTGAATGGGTGAAAGAGTCGGGTATTCGCTTTGGTTTGGAAAAATTGCAGAATACACTGAATTTTAATGCGTGGCAGGCGGGGCTTGAGCGTATGACCTTAGGTTATGCGATGCGTGAAGAGCAAGGCGTTTGGCAAGACAGTCTTGGACTTGATAGTAGCTATGGATTGAAAGGGCAGTTAGTTGGTGCGGTGAATCAATTTTTTACGGCTTTAAATAAATGGCATCAAGATTTGCAAAAGGCACATAATATTGAAAAATGGCATGAAAAATTGACCGCGCTTTTGACGGATTTCTTTGTACAAAATGAAGAAACTGCGGATACCTTATTTTATATTCAAGATTGTATTAATGCCTTTGCTGATGATTTGCAGACCGTCAATTTTGAAGAAACCTTGCAAGCGGATGTGATTGCGGAAGTGATGTCTGCACGTTTAGAAGAAACGCCAAATAGCCTTCGTTTCTTAGCAGGAAAAGTGAACTTCTGCACACTTTTACCTATGCGCTCTATTCCTTTCAAAGTAGTGTGTTTGCTCGGAATGAATGAGGCGGATTACCCACGCAGTCATACGCCAAATAGTTTTGACTTGATGCAATATCATCATCAAAAAGGCGATCGTGTTCGTCGAGATGATGACCGTTACTTATTCCTTGAAGCCTTACTGGCTGCAAGAACTCATTTTTATGTCAGTTATGTGGGCTCTTCAATTATTGATAATCAACCTAAAGAGCCTTCAGTATTGGTGAGCCAATTGGTTGATTATATTAATCATTATTCAGACAATGGTTTGAGAATTGAACAACATCCAATGACGGCATTTAGTCCAAGCAATTTCCAAAATGAAGGGAAAATTAACCGCTCTTTTGCGAAAAAATGGTTGCCGATTGCCCAATTCCAAGAAAGAAAATGTCATGAATTTGTTGTACCGATGGGCGAAAATCAAGCGCCAATAACGGAAATTGAGCTCGATCGTTTTGTAAGTTTTGTTGAAAATCCTGTGAAATTCTTTTTTGAAAAGCAGCTTGGCGTGTATTTCCGAGATGAGGACGATCGCATTGAAGAAAGTGAAAACTTCACATTAAATGGCTTGGATCATTATCGCATTAGTAATGAGTTATTACATTTAGAGGAAGCGCAATTTAACGATTATTTTGCGAAACAGCGAGTGAAAGGCATCATGCCACGCGGTGAGTTTGCGGAAGTCTGTGCGCAATCCATTCGTGCTGATGTATTGGCTTTTAAAGAGAAAATTAAGGATTATTCTTCACCACACAGTGAGAGTGTCGATTTTGTGGTGGAAACGACACAAGGCAATATTCGCTTGTTTGGCTATATGGAGCCATTATTTGGCGATGCAAATCAGATAATCGAATGGCGATTTGCAAAATATAAGGATCGTTATCGTATTCGCCCATGGCTTTATTATCTTATTCAGCTAGCGACAAAAGAGAACGCACTGCCACCACGCATTATCGCTAAAGATAAGGATTTAACATTAAAAACAATAGAAAAATCAACCGCACTTGAGAAACTGAAAATGTACGTTGAGGCCTATTTACAAAGCCAGCAACAAATTCAGCTCATTCCAACGGAAAATATCGCGAAGTTTATTGAAAAAGATGAAAGTGCAGTCAATTTTGATAATGTTTTAACGAATATCGAATCCCTTGCGAAAGATGATAACTATGGTTATAGAAAAGTCGATCCTTATTGGGCAAGGGTATTGGGGCAAACAGAACAATTTAAATCTCAGGATGGTCTTTTGCAGTTGGTGAAACAAACCACTTCTTGGTTTGGAGAAATGTTGTCTTAAAGCAGATCTTCAGATCGAAAAGATCTTGGATTTTTGATAAGATACTGACTTAAGAATGATTTTGAAAAGGAGCTAAAATGCGTTGTCCGTTTTGTTCAACTGAAGAAACTAAGGTAATTGACAGCCGTTTGGTTTCTGATGGGTATCAAGTGCGTCGTCGTCGGGAATGCGGGAATTGTCATGAACGCTTTACCACCTTTGAAACAGCCGAATTAGTGGTGCCAAAAATTATTAAAAATGATGGGTCACGCGAGCCGTTTAATGAAGATAAATTGCGTAGTGGTATTCAACATGCGTTAGAAAAACGCCCTGTAAGTTCGGATGATGTGGAAAAAGCCATCAGCCATATTATTATCCAATTACGTGCGACAGGTGAGCGCGAAGTGCCAAGTCATCTCGTGGGTAAATTAGCCATGAATGAGCTGAAAGAATTAGATAAGGTGGCATATATCCGTTTTGCATCCGTTTACCTGAGCTTTGATAATATCAATGAATTTACCAAAGAAATTGAAAGCTTAAAGGATTAATATGAGTGACACCTTTTCCCCTGATGACGTGAAATTTATGCAACTGGCTCTTGAGCTTGCGGCAAAAGGGCAGTACACCACCGCGCCGAATCCGTCCGTAGGATGTGTGTTAGTTAAAAACGATGAAATTGTCGGGAAAGGGTTTCATTTTAAAGCCGGTCAGCCTCATGCAGAACGTGTGGCGTTGGCAGATGCCGGTGAGAAAGCGAAAGGCGCAACCGCTTATGTGACGCTTGAACCTTGTTCTCATTATGGACGTACACCGCCTTGTGCATTAGGTTTAATTGAAGCGGGTGTCAGTCGAGTTGTTGCCGCCATGGCAGATCCTAATCCGCAAGTGGCAGGCAAGGGCTTAAAAATGTTAGCTGATGCAGGCATACCAAGTGCGGTCAATTTATTGAATGAACAAGCTGAAGCCTTAAATAAAGGTTTTCTCAAACGCATGCGAACTGGCAAGCCTTATGTGCAGCTGAAATTAGCCATGAGTTTAGATGGCCGAACAGCCATGGCGAGCGGTGAAAGCAAGTGGATCACAGGTGACGCAGCCCGTGCGGATGTACAAAAAATGCGAGCCAAAGCGACCGCACTTTTATCAACAAGTGCCACCGTGTTAGCCGATGATCCAAGCTTGAACGTGCGTTGGAATCAATTCCCCGATGAGCTAAAAGCAGAATATGCTGAAGAAACCGTGCGTCAGCCTATTCGTGTGCTCTTAGATTCTAAAAATCGAGTTCAACCGAGCCATCAATTATTCCATACCCATTCGCCAGTTTGGCTTGTGGGTTCAATTCCACGAGATATGTCTGTATTCCCTGATTTCTGTGAGCAAATTCTACTGTCAGAAAACTATGATTTTGATCTATTGATGACAGAATTAGGCAAGAGACAAGTGAATTCCGTTTGGGTAGAAGCGGGCGCCAATTTAGCGGGTAGCTTGATTGAACAACATGCTGTAGATGAATTAATTATTTATGTCGCCCCGAAACTCTTGGGAGATAAAGCTCGAGGCTTATGCCAACTCCCGCATTTGGAAAAACTTGCTGATGCCCCATTGTGGCAATTGCAAGAATGTGAAAGAATTGGGGATGATTTAAAGCTCAGTTATTTACCTAACTTATTAATAAAAGAATAAAAAAATGTTTAAAAAACTTTTTCACTCCGCCCTTTGGGGGCTTGCCGCGGCAGGTGTTATTTTATTTGCCGTTCCCAAGCTCAATAACAGCAGCCTTTTCTCCGCTGATGATATCGTGTCTTTCAACAGCGCCGTGAGAATTGCTTCACCTGCCGTTGTGAACGTGTATAACCGATCTTTTTCTTCTGCTAGCATTAATGACAGTGAACAATTACAGGTAAATAACTTAGGTTCTGGCGTGATTATGACTAAAGACGGTTATATTCTCACCAATAAACACGTTATCCAAAATGCAGATCAAATTGTGGTCGCTTTGCAAAACGGCAATATTTATGAAGCAAATTTAATTGGTTCGGATAATTTGACGGATCTTGCAGTATTAAAAATCAAAGCAAACAATCTTTCGACGATTCCACAAAATAAAGAACGCCAAGTACGAGTGGGTGATATTGCTCTGGCTATTGGTAACCCATATAACCTTGGTCAAAGTGTCTCACAAGGGATTATCAGTGCGGTAGGACGCAGTGCCGTTGGCGATTCTTTAGGTCGTCAAAACTTTATTCAAACCGATGCATCAATTAACCGTGGTAACTCTGGTGGTGCGTTGATTAACTCTGCAGGCGAATTAGTAGGGATCAGCACGTTAAGTATTGGTAAAACAGCGAATGAAATTGCTGAAGGGTTAAATTTTGCGATTCCAATTAGTATTGCTAATGATGTGTTATATAAAATTATTCGCGATGGCCGTGTGATTCGTGGTTATTTTGGGGTACAAAGTGAAATCACCGCTAACTCTAATGGTGGTATTGTGATTACAGGCGTGACCGCCAATAGCCCGGCAGCGAAAGCAGGCATCCAAGTGGGTGATGTGATTTTACGTTTAAATAAACAAGATAACTTATCTATTCGTGAAATGATGCAAATTATTAGTGATACTAAACCGAATACAGAAGTCATTGTTACTGTTTCTCGCTTAGGTAAAGTGATTGATCTCCCTGTGGTTATTGAAGAGTTACCATCTAACTAAGGATATATCGTGGAAGTTAAAACCAGTCACTTTTTTGCCTGTTTAGATCGTCTTCGCTTAATTCAGCGTTGGTCATTGATGCGCAATATTGAAAAGGAAAACTTGGCAGAGCATAGTCTGCAAGTTGCCTTTGTGGCACAAGCCTTAGCCATTATTAAAAATCAATTTTTTGGTGGGGAAGTGAATCCTGAGCGTATTGCGGTGATGGCGATGTATCATGATACCTCTGAAATTTTTACTGGAGATTTGCCAACCCCAATTAAGTATTTCAATTCTGAAATCACTCATGCTTACAAAGACATTGAAGCGGCTGCAGAATTGCATTTAATTAGTTTGCTCCCGACTGAATTGCAAGAGAGTTTTGCGACATACTTAGATAGTGAGCAATTTAGCCCAGAAGAAAAGCATTTAGTAAAACAAGCGGATTTGATTTGTGCCTATATTAAAGCCCAATTTGAATTAGAGCATGGTAACCATGAATTTAAAACAGCGAAAAAACGCTTAGAAAATTTAATGGAACAATGGCACAGTCAAGAAATGGATTATTTTTTGCAGGTCTTTTTGCCAAGTTTTGGACGATCGATTGATGAGATTGCGTTGTAAGCGAAAATAAAAAGTGCGGTTAATTTTGACCGCACTTTTTGTTTCTGATATTACTTCAATGTCGCTAAAATGATCTGTTCAGGATCTACGTGTAACCACACATCTTGTCCCACTTTCCAACCATCTTTGCTATGAATACTCGCACAAAATTCAATTGAGCTGTCCTTTATTTGCAAAATCGCTTCTTCATTCTGCATAGAAAGAATCGTCGCTTGGAAAAGGTTATTTTTTTCTTCTAATGGGGTGGTGCTAATTTTCACCCAAGGGGCTTTAAACATGACCATCACTTCTTTTTCAGTAATGAGTCTGAGGCGCTCAGCACTGCGCATTGTGATTGAAACATGTAATGGATGAGCTAAATCCTGAATGTTTACTGCAACAATGCAGCGGGAGTCCACAATATGTTGGCTTGCCACTTTCCCGAAAAATTGATTGCGTGCGCTACTTTGTAAGGAGAATTTTGCCGTTGCTGAAAGGAGACTGTTTAGCGGGATCGTCTCATCTTGCAGAATATGAAAGGCGTGCTCTTGTGTTTGTTCGAGCAAATCATAAAGCTGCAGTAAACGCTCAGCATAAGTGGTTAATGAAGTACCGCCCCCATTTTTCCCACCGATATTACGTTCTAAAAGCGGTTTGGGGCTGATTTTATTCATTGCCTCAAGGTGATCCCAAGCACTTTTATAGCTCACTTTAGCGTTTTTGGCCGCTTGGTTGATTGAGCCACATTCTTTAATTTCTTTTAAGAGGCGAACACGTTTTGGATCAATAAATAATTCTTGATGAAGTTTGATCGTCAGTAAAATTTCAGTTTGTTTCATCATCTCCTCCTAATACACAATTCTGTTTATTTTACTTGATCTTTAAGTTTTTCTGTATGCTTATTTAAAAATTCAAGTTATAATTTACTCGTAGTATATTTTTTTATATATAGTTTCATTTATATAGGAGATAAATAATGAAATTAACTAAATTTGCAACTGCACTTTTAATTGCAGGCATGGGCGTATCTTTTGCTGCATCAGCAAAAGTGACTGTGTTTGCAGCAGCTTCAATGACTGATGCGTTACAACAAATTGCGGATCAATACCAAACTGAAAAGCCAAATAATACCGTCGTTTTCTCTTTTGCTTCTTCTTCTACCCTTGCCAAACAAGTTGAAGAAGGTGCACCTGCAGACTTATTTATTTCAGCTAGCAACAAATGGATGAAATATTTATCAGATAAAAATCTCACCGTAAAAGAAACGGAAAAAGTATTAGCGGGTAATGAATTAGTATTAATTGCACCGGCTAAAAGTGCGGTTAATTCAGTGGATATTGCTAAAGGTGAATGGATTAAAGGCTTAAAAGACAGCTATTTATCTGTGGGTGATCCTGCGCATGTTCCTGCGGGACAATATGCAGAAGAATCATTAACGAAATTAAATTTATGGGATCAAGTTAAAGATAAATTAGCTCGTGCGAAAGACGTACGTGGCGCGTTAGCCTTAGTTGAACGTGCTGAAGCACCTTACGGTATCGTGTATAGCACTGATGCAAAAGTGAGTAAAGACGTGAAAGCAGTAGGTGTATTCCCGAAAGATAGCTATAAACCAGTTGAATATCCAGTCGCGATTTTAAAAGATCATGACAATGCGGATACCCGTGATTTCCTTAACTACTTAGAATCGAGCGCAGCGAAAAAAATATTTGTTGAATATGGTTTCTCTGTGAAATAATGAGCTCAGACTTTATAAAGAAAGGACAGGCAACTGTCCTTTTTGTTATCTCTAAAGAAATTTCGTCATATTGATATATACACAAGGAAATATTTTGCTCTCTTGGTTTAAATTAAGCCCGATGGAATGGGATGCGATTCACTTAAGCATGAGTGTCGCATTGAGTTCTATGCTTTGGAGTTTGCCCTTCGCAATTTTTATCGCTTGGTTGCTGGCTCGTAAGGAATTTTACGGTAAGTCGCTGGTTACAGGAATTATTCATCTGCCTTTGGTGTTACCGCCGGTGGTTATCGGTTATTTATTATTAGTCGCCATGGGACGTAATGGCTTTATTGGCAAGTATTTATATCAATGGTTTGGCTTATCCTTCGGCTTTAGTTGGAAGGGGGCGGTATTAGCTTCAGCGGTGGTGGCATTTCCATTGGTTGTGCGGGCGATACGTCTTTCCTTAGAAAGCATTGATTTTAAATTAGAGCAAGCCGCACAAACGCTTGGTGCTTCGCCTTGGCGAGTCTTTTTTACAATCACGTTGCCTCTTTCTTTACCTGGTGTATTGGCGGGTTTAGTATTAGGTTTTGCTCGTTCTTTAGGTGAGTTTGGTGCAACTATTACTTTCGTTTCCAATATCGCAGGAGAAACTCAAACCATTCCTTTAGCGATGTATTCATTTATCCAAACACCAGGCGCAGAAGCACAAACTGCACGACTTTGCTTGTTTGCGGTGATCCTTTCATTAATTTCTTTATTGCTTTCCGAAACCTTAAGTAAACGGATGCAGAAAAAATTGGGGCAAGGCGATGCTACACATTAATGTACAACAACAATTAGGTCGCCTGACCTTACGTGCGGATCTGCAACTGCCAACTCAAGGTGTGACGGCGATTTTTGGTTTGTCAGGTTCGGGGAAAACCTCATTGATTAATTTGGTGAGTGGTTTAACTCATCCCGATCAAGGATTTATTCGTTTAAATGACCGCACTTTGGTGGATGTGGAGAACGGTGAGAATCTCCCTGTGCATCAGCGCAAAATCGGTTATGTATTCCAAGATGCGCGTTTATTCCCGCATTACAATGTCAAAGGCAATTTACGTTATGGCATGAAGAATGTCAGCCATGAAGATTTTGACTATATCGTTCAGCTACTTGGTATTGAACCGTTGCTCAAACGCTATCCGCTTACTTTATCAGGCGGAGAAAAACAACGTGTGGCGATTGGGCGAGCCTTATTAACGGATCCTGATATTTTGCTGATGGATGAACCGCTTTCTGCTTTAGATGTGCCTCGCAAACGTGAGCTTATGCAATATTTGGAAAGCTTATCCAAAGAAATTAATGTGCCGATTTTATATGTGACGCACAGTTTGGACGAATTATTACGTTTGGCCGATCGCGTTGTGCTGATGGAAAATGGCAAAGTGAAAGCCTATGACACCTTAGAAAATGTCTGGAACAGTCCGTTATTTGCCCCTTGGAAAGGTGAATCGGAGCAGAGTAGTGTGTTGGCGTTGCCTGTCTATTTGCATAATCCAACCTATAAAATGACCGCACTTTCTTTAGGCGAACAACAGCTTTGGATTAACGAAGTGCATCATCAAGCGAATGAAAAAGTGCGCGTCTGTATTTATAGTTCCGATGTATCACTCACTCTCAGCAAGCCAGAGCAAACGAGCATTCGTAATATCTTACGTGGGCAAATAGTACAAATCGTTCCGCAAGAGAATCGCATTGACATTGCGGTGTTGGTGGAAGGGCATAAAGTTTGGGCAAGTATCAGTAAATGGGCGTTTAATGAATTGCATTTCGCTCAAGGCATGGATGTTTATGTGCAAATAAAAGCCATTTCAGTCGTATAAAGTAAAAGTGCGGTCAATTTCAAAACAGTTTTAAAATTGACCGCACTTTCTGTTTAGGTTTACTTACCTAAGTTATCAAAGAATTTCTTCACACCATCTAAAAAGCTTGAAGATTTCGGACTATGCGATTTTTGTCCTTTCAAACTTTCTTCCAGTTTTTCTAATAATTCTTTTTGTTCTTTATTTAAGTTCACCGGTGTTTCAATCACTACGCGACAAATAAGATCGCCTGCGTAGCCGCTACGAGTAGAGCTCACCCCTTTACCACGCATACGGAAGAGTTTGCCTGTTTGGGTTTCAGGAGGGATTTTGAGTTTCACTTTACCGTCTAAGGTTGGGACCTCAATTTCACCACCTAACGCAGCCATTGAGAAACTGATTGGCACTTCGCAGTAGAGGTTGTTTCCATCACGTTCGAAGATATGATGTTCTTTAACGTGAATCACCACATATAAATCGCCTGCAGGTGCACCATTTTCGCCCGCTGCACCTTCGCCGCTTAAACGTAATTGGTTGCCGGTATCCACACCTGCTGGGATCTTAACGGAAAGATTTTTCTTCTTGTGAACACGACCTTCGCCATGGCAGCTTTTACATGGTTTTTCAATTTTCTTACCAGAACCATGACAAGTAGGACAAACCGCTTCAGTTACGAAGAAACCTTGTTGGCGACGAATACGACCTGAACCATGACAGCTTGGGCATGTCTCAACTTTTGATCCTTTTTCTGCGCCAGTACCATCGCAGCTATCACAGTGAGCAAGGGTATTAATCTGGATATCTTTGGTTGTACCTTTTACGGCTTCTTCTAACGTGATTTGGATGTCATAGCGTAAATCTTCACCGCGAACAACACGCTGACGACCGCGTCCGCCACCGCCGAAGATATCGCCGAACATATCACCAAAAATATCACCGAAATCAGCACCGCTGAATCCGCCACCGAAGCCACCGCCTCCCATGCCGCCTTGTTCAAAGGCTGCATGGCCGTATTGATCGTAAGCGGCACGTTTTTCTTTATCACCTAGGATTTCATAGGCTTCTTGGATTTCTTTAAATTTTTCTTCTTTGGCTTTATCACCTTTGGTTCTATCAGGGTGATATTGCATGGCGAGTTTTTTGTAAGCACGTTTAATTGCTTTTTCATCTGCGCCACGTTCAACACCAAGAACGTCGTAATAATCTTTCTTTGCCATAATGTTTTCGTTTTCCGTTTAAAAATATAAATTTAAAAAATTTTATTTTGTTATTGTATGGTATTGCGTTAACGATATACCTAAGAATAAAAATAATGTCGAAGTCAGAAATATCAAGGGTAAATTCGTTAATTTATGACTTATTTTGCTGCTGCAAATGCTTGCTCTAAGTCAGCTAAAATATCTTGAATATTTTCAATACCGCAAGAAAGGCGAATAAGTCCTGGAGAAATCCCTGCTTTTTCTAATTCAGCTTCACTTAATTGGCGGTGCGTTGAAGTTGCTGGATGTAATGCACAAGTCCGAATGTCGGCTACGTGTACTTCACGTGAGGTCATTTGTAATGCGTTTAACCATTTTGCCGCGGTTTCTTTGTCACCTTTGATCTCAAAGGAAATAACACCACACAAACCGTTCGGTAAGTATTTTTGTTTGAGCGCGTAATCTAGTGAACTTGGTAAGCCAGGATAATTCACTTTAACGACTTGCGGATGTTTTTCTAAAAACTCGGCTACAGCCTGTGCATTTTCATAATGACGTTGCATGCGAAGCGCAAGGGTTTCCATACCTACATTCAATAAGAAACTATTTTGAGGAGCTGGTGTAGCACCTAAATCACGCATTAATTGCACGCGTGCTTTGACAATATAAGCTGCGGGGCCAAAGGTTTCTGTGTAAACCAAACCATGATAAGTTTGGTCTGGCGTGCTTAATTGCGGATATTTGCCGTTATTCCAATTAAAGTTACCGCCATCAGTAATTGAGCCACCTAAGGCAATAGCATGACCATCTAAATATTTAGATGTGCTGTGAATGACCACGTTTGCGCCAAATTCGATTGGACGACAAAAATAGGGGGTAGCAAAGGTGTTATCAATTAATAATGGCGCCTCTGCAGCTTTCGCTAAGGCTGCAAATTTTTCAATATCTAACACGCGTAAAGCGGGGTTCGCAATGGTTTCAGCAAAGACAGCTTTTGTATTTGGACGGATTGCTTTTTTGAGTTCTTCAAGTGGTAAATCTTGATCTACAAAAGTCACTTCAATCCCCATTTTTTTGAATGTGTGGGCAAATAAATTGTAGGAACCGCCATACACATAAGAAGAGGAAATGAAGTGATCGCCAGCTTCTAAAATATTCAGCATTGCGTAGAAAACAGCAGATTGACCTGAGGCAGTACACATTGTTGCAACGCCACCTTCAAGTGCCGTGATTTTTTCTTCCGCAGCATTAGTTGTAGGGTTTGCTAGGCGAGTATAAAAATAACCTGCAGCTTGTAAATCAAATAACTTACCAATTTCTTCAGCAGAATCGTAGGTATAAGTCGTGCTTTGCACGATAGGTTGAACACGTGGCTCACCGTTTTTAGGGCTATAGCCAGCATGGAGGCATTTCGTTTCGAATTTCATTGTTTTTTCCTTTAGTTGTGTTTGTATGGGGATAAAGCGCGGTCATTTTTTATAAAATTTTATGCACTTTGAGCTTAGCAATGAGGTTCAACAGCGATATAAATTTCTACCAAACCATCGGGGTGGTATTTTTCAAAATCCACCGAATAAGCCCGCTTAAGTAAACCTTGTTGTTCTTTTTCCCAGATCAGTTGCCATGTTTGATAAATTTCATTTACTTTGCAATGAAAAACTTCGTAGAAACTCAAATCTTCAATTTCAATCACCGGGATATCTGTTTCTAATACAACCTCACTTGCAATCGCAAAATCATAGTCTGCTTGGTAATTCGTAGCATAATTAAAATAGATACCATAACAACAGTGACCTTGTGGTAGTTTGTCGAAATTGTTTTGCCAAAGGGACGGAATTATCTCATCTGCTATGTTGTTATTTAAGCGTTGTTGTACGATTGGATAGAGTTTTAACGCCATTTATCCTCCGGGTTTATTTTTCCTTACTTCACTTTTTCAAATAAAGTCAGGAAAAATTGTGGTTGATGAATACACCAATAGGGCGTATTGCTACGCCCTATTGAATTATTTTCTGATACCGCAATTATCTGCTTTAGTATCAGCTCGGATAACTAGTTTCCACAGAATATCTGTTATAGGATAATGTTGATGATGATTTTGCGGTGGAAATGGATCGTCTTTGTTTGCTGCGATTTCTTTCCCGCAATTAACACATCTATATATCCCTGATACAGGAACTATTTCTCCGGGAGCATAGCTCAATGTCCAGTGTTCCTTACTATTGGAACACTTAATTAGATATTTCTCATTAGCATATACAGCCATTAGCTCACCTACTTATTATCTTTCACTTCTTCAAACTCAGCATCAACAACATCATCATTTGGTTTGCTGCTGCTTTGAGCTTGTTGTGCATCACTTTGTGGTTGTGCAGCTTGAGCGAGTTTTTGAGCAACTTCTGCAAGCGCTTGAAGTTTAGCTTCGATTGCTGCTTTATCTTCGCCTTTCGCTGCAGTTTCTAAATCGCTTAATGCACTTTCAATTGCTGCACGATCTTCAGCTGGAACTTTATCACCGGCTTCTTCTAATTGTTTACGTGTAGCGTGTACAAGATGATCCGCTTGGTTGCGAGCTTGTACTAATTCTTCAAATTTACGGTCTGCTTCAGCGTTTGCTTCTGCATCACGAACCATTTGTTGAATTTCTTCATCACTTAAACCAGAAGAGGCTTTGATGGTGATTTGTTGTTCTTTACCTGTGCCTTTATCTTTCGCAGAAACGTGGATAATACCGTCAGCGTCGATATCGAAGGTTACTTCAATTTGTGGCATACCGCGTGGAGCTGGGTTGATGCCTTCAAGGTTGAATTGACCTAAAGATTTATTCGCTGATGCTTGTTTACGTTCACCTTGTAACACGTGAATGGTTACTGCACTTTGGTTATCTTCTGCTGTTGAGAATACTTGCGATTTTTTAGTTGGAATCGTCGTGTTTTTCTCAATTAAGGTAGTCATCACACCACCCATGGTTTCGATACCTAAAGATAACGGTGTTACGTCTAACAATAATACATCCGTTACATCACCCGCTAATACACCACCTTGAACTGCTGCACCGATAGCAACGGCTTCATCTGGGTTCACATCTTTACGAGGTGCTTTACCGAAGAATTCTTCTACTTTTTGTTGTACTAATGGCATACGGGTTTGACCGCCCACTAGGATAACATCATCAATTTGTGATGCACTTAAGCCAGCATCGTTTAATGCAACTTTTACAGGTTCAAGTGATTTCGCCACTAAATCTTCTACTAAAGATTCTAATTTAGCACGAGTTAATTTAATGTTTAAATGTTTAGGACCTGTAGCATCTGCAGTGATGTAAGGTAAGTTCACATCAGTTTGTTGTGCAGAAGAAAGTTCAATTTTCGCTTTTTCACCTGCTTCTTTTAAACGTTGCATTGCAAGTGGGTCGTTACGTAAGTCAACGCCTTGTTCTTTTTTGAACTCATCCACTAAGTAGTTGATAACACGGTTATCGAAGTCTTCACCACCTAAGTGAGTATCACCGTTGGTTGCTAATACTTCGAAGGTTTTTTCGCCACCTACTTCATCAATTTCGATGATAGATAAGTCGAATGTACCACCACCTAAGTCATAAACAGCGATAGTTTTGTTGCCTTGACCTTTATCTAAACCGTAAGCTAATGCTGCAGCTGTAGGTTCGTTGATAATACGTTTAACTTCTAAGCCTGCGATACGACCTGCATCTTTAGTTGCTTGACGTTGAGCATCGTTAAAGTATGCTGGAACAGTGATTACCGCTTCAGTCACTGGCTCACCTAAGAAGTCTTCTGCAGTTTTCTTCATTTTTTTCAATACTTCTGCAGAAATTTGTGGCGGTGCAAGTTTGTCACCTTTTACATTTACCCATGCATCACCATTGTCTGCTTTGGTAATTTCAAATGGCATAATGTCGATATCACGTTTTACTTCAGCATCATCAAAACGACGACCAATTAAACGTTTGATTGCGAATAATGTATTTTTCGGGTTGGTCACCGCTTGGCGTTTTGCCGGTTGACCGACTAAAATTTCGTTATCATTTGTATAAGCGATAATTGACGGGGTAGTACGATCGCCTTCTGCGTTTTCAATTACGCGAGGTTTGTCACCATCCATTACAGCGACACAAGAGTTTGTTGTACCTAAGTCAATACCAATAATTTTTCCCATGTTGTTACTCCTAATTAAATTTTAAATTCGTTGTAAATTGTTACGATGAATAAGATGTGGATACTTTTTCGCATTTCAAGAGGCAAGATTTAAAATTTTTTCTTCCTTTTAAAGTGCGGTCATTTCCGTTCTTGCTTTACAAAATAAGTCCAGAGATGAGAAGTTCAAGGGGGGATATAAAATTATTTTTTAAAAATAAGAAAAAAATTGTGATTTGTGATAAATTGCCAGCAATTTTAATCATCTATTAGTTAGCAAAGGAATCAAAATGAAAAAATCAACTGTAGCATTAGGTGTCATTGTTGCCCTCGGTATTGTCGGCATCGGTGGTGCATGGTTTACTGGAGAAAAAGCACAGACTGAATATTTGCGTCAAATTGAATTAGCGAACCAAAAATTCCAAAGTTTAGGTTTGTCAGATTCAGTGAATCTTGTTTATAAAAATAAGCAATTTGATCGCAGTTTCTTTACTTCTCAAGTAGAAGATGAAGTCGTTATTTCTTTACCAAAAGAAGGACAAGTATTTACTATCCCACTTTCAACTAAGCTTTATCATGGACCATTTCCACTTAATCAGTTGGAAAAATTTAACTTCGTACCAACAATGTTTTCAGCACAAGGTGTGATTGGTAAAAATGAAACAACTCAGCCGCTATTTGATTTTCTTAAATCAGATAAACCTGTTCAATATCAAGCTTCGACTAGCTATAGTTTAGCAACAAAAGGTAAAGTTGAATTAGCAGCAGGGGAAATGACAGATCCTCACTCACCGCAAAATAAGATCTCATGGTCAAATATCAACATTGGTTTTGATGTAGATAAAGATCGAGCGGGGAAATATGACATGACCTTAGACGAAGTGACAGCTGATTTAGGCCCTAGTAGTGCAGATGGGGATAGCCAGGACGCTACTGCAGTTAAGTCGGTAAAAACGAAGATGAAGGGCATGAAATTGGATGCTTCATTCAATCCTACAAAATGGGCTTACATTTATACGGGGAAAGGTTCTTATTCAACTGAAAGCTTCGAAATGACGAGCATGGACTATGCTGGAAAAACGACTTCTCTTATTGAAAAAGGTTTAAAAGCCACATCTGATATTTCACTTAATGGTGATTTTGTAAACTTAAAAAGTGAGAGTGCAGTAGATTCATTTGTTTTAGATGGAAAAGAGTTAGGGAAGTTAACTAACAATAGTGAATTAAATCATATTGAAGCAAACGCAGCAAATGCCTTGATTGAAGCTGTTTTCACGGTATTTAAGTCTGTTAGAGATGATAAAAATGTGAATGATGAAGTGGTATCTGAAATCTTAAGTTCATGGGTTGAAGAGCATGGTATGGCTATTTTTAATAATCAGCCTCAACTTAAACTCAACCCAGTATCAATTTCAGACAATCAAGGTAAAGTGTCATTAGATCTCAATGTGGCATTAGCGAAAGATCCAAAATTTGATTTAATGAAAGGAAATTTATATAAACAATTTACGGATTTTGCTGTGCATATTCATGTAGATAAAGCGACAGCAGAAAAAATCATGACACAATTTGCTCCAGAAGAAGATAAAGCGTTGATTAAAGAGAAAATTGAAGAGCAAGCCAAACAAGCAGCAGCACAAAATATTGTGGTGAATAACGATAAAAATGTGACGCTTGCCTTAGTACTTGAAAAAGGTGAATTAAAACTTAATGGTCAAGTGATTCCAGAAGAGCAGGTGCAAGGCGTGCTATTTATGTTAATCATGAGCGCGGCAATGCAGGGTAAGTAATTTACGAGTAAATAAACAGAAAGGAGATAAAGTGATTTATCTCCTTTTTATTTGGTTAACTTAAACGCGCTTTTAAATATCCTTCATAATCGGGGATATCAATATTGATTTCTTGATCAAATAAGCTTGATGTTAAAAGAAAATCAGCGGTACTTTGATTAATTGCCACAGGAATATTCCAAACAGTTGCAATACGCATGAGCGCTTTTACATCTGGATCATGTGGTGCCGCGTTCATTGGATCCCAAAAGAAAATCATCATATCAATTTTTTTCTCAGCAATCAGTCCGCCAAGTTGTTGATCGCCGCCCATCGGGCCACTTAATAGCGAGGCTATTTTGAGTCCCGTTTCTCTTTCCAATAGATGTCCTGTTGTACCCGTCGCATAAAGCTGATGGGGAGCGAGTGCATCTTTGTGTTTCTTTACCCAATTGAGTAGATTTTGTTTGCAGCTATCATGTGCAACGAGCGCTATTCGTTTATGAGAAAAGATTGGGCGAGTTGTCGTGTTCATATTTTGTCCTCTAAAAAGCTCAAAAGCATGCGAACACTTTAGATCAAAGCGGGTAGGGAATGCAATATATAAAGTATGCTTTAATTTAAACCCAAAAATCCTTTAAAAATGACCGCACTTTTAATGAAGACTATTGCAATAACAGGAAGAAATGCGTGAGAACAGTGAAAATCTACTATCTTTCTTGCAAAAAATCTTCTAAAATTTACAAGATTTGTTAAATGTTTGTAACATTGATTAACAAGCTTGATTTTCGTGTTTGGTCATGACCAAACTTCATTTTCACTCAGTAAAATAAGGAAAGACTATGTCAGATACCTTAGTAAACGATATTGACCCAATTGAAACACAGGATTGGTTGTCAGCTGTCGATTCATTAATTCGTGCAGAAGGCGCAGAGCGTGCGCATTACATCATCAATCAAGTGATTGATCAGGCACGTAACGGTGGTGTGAACATTGCAAAAGGTGGCGTAACAACCCCTTATGTTAATACCATCCCAGTTTCTGAACAGCCAGCATACCCAGGTGATAAAGCTATTGAGCGTCGTATTCGTAGTGCTGTACGTTGGAATGCGATCATGGCGGTATTACGTGGCCAGAAAAAAGATCTTGAATTAGGTGGTCATATTTCAACTTATCAATCTGCAGCAAGCATGTATGAAGTCTGTTTTAACCACTTCTTCAAAGCTGCTACAGATAAAAACGGCGGTGACTTAGTCTTCTTCCAAGGCCACGCGGCACCAGGTATGTATGCTCGTGCATTTATTGAAGGTCGTATTACTGAAGATCAAATGAATAATTTCCGTCAGGAATGTGAACCAGGTAAAGGCCTTTCTTCTTACCCACACCCGAAATTAATGCCTGAATTCTGGCAATTCTCCACAGTATCGATGGGTTTAGGTCCAGTAAATGCAATCCGTACTGCTCGTTTCTTAAAATACTTAGATAACCGTGGTTTAAAAGATACCAAAGATCAAAAAGTCTATGCTTTCCTTGGTGACGGTGAGATGGACGAAATCGAAGCAAAAGGTGATTTAACATTTGCAGCACGTGAAGGCTTAGATAACTTAATCTTCGTAGTAAGCTGTAACTTGCAACGTTTAGATGGTCCAGTAACGGGTAACGGCAAAATCGTTCAAGAATTAGAAGGTTTATTTGCAGGTGCTGGTTGGGAAGTCATTAAAGTTATGTGGGGTAGTGGCTGGGATAAATTATTTGCAAAAGATACTACTGGTAAATTAACCCAATTAATGATGGAAGTACTTGACGGTGACTATTTAACCTTCAAATCTAAGAATGGTGCATACGTTCGTGAACACTTCTTCGGTCGTTATCCAGAAACCGCTGCATTAGTAGCGGATATGACAGATGATGAAATCTGGGCATTAAGACGTGGTGGTCACGATTCAGAAAAACTTTATGCCGCATTCCATAAAGCGCAAACTGCAGGTAAACCTGTTGTGATCTTAGCGCACATGGTTAAGGGTTATAAAATTCCTGAAGCAGAAAGTAAAAACACTGCGCACCAATCTAAAAAAATGTCTCTCGAAAGCTTAAAATCTTTCCGTGATCATTTCCAATTAGATATTAAAGATGAAGATATTCCTAACTATCCGTACATTACCTTCCCAGAAGGTTCGGAAGAGTACAATTATCTTCACGGCAGACGTAAAGCGTTAAATGGTTACTTACCGAAACGTTTACCAAAATTCACCACTGAATTTAAAGTGCCATCTTTAGAAGAATTTGCACCGCTATTGGAAGCTCAAGCTCGTCCAATTTCAACTACAATGGCATTCGTACGTTTCTTAAATACGCTCTTGAAAGATAAAAATATTGGTAAACAAATTGTGCCAATTGTTGCTGACGAAGCACGTACTTTCGGTATGGAAGGTTTATTCCGTCAAATCGGTATTTACAACCCACATGGTCAAAACTATGTGCCTTCTGATCGTGATTTAGTGGCTTACTACCGTGAAGCAAAAGATGGTCAAGTATTACAAGAAGGGATCAATGAATTAGGTGCTGCATCATCTTGGTTAGCGGCAGCGAACTCATACTCTGTAAATAACCTTCCGATGATTCCATTCTTCATCTACTACTCAATGTTTGGTTTCCAACGTGTGGGTGACTTAATGTGGGCAGCAGGTGACCAATTAGCACGTGGTTTCATGATCGGTGGTACTTCTGGCCGTACAACATTAAATGGTGAAGGTTTACAACACGAAGATGGTCATAGCCATATTCAATCTCTTGTTATTCCTAACTGTGTATCTTATGACCCAGCTTACGTTTATGAAGTGGCAGTTATCCTACAAGACGGTATCAACCGTATGTACGGTGAAAAACAAGAAGATGTGTTCTACTACATCACCACATTAAATGAAACTTACGAACAACCAGCAATGCCAAAAGGTGCAGAAGAAGGTATTCGTAAAGGTCTTTATAAATTTGAAACCGTTGAATCGAAAGGCAACAAAGGTCATGTTCAATTATTAGGTTCTGGTGCAATCTTCCGTCACGTTCGTGAAGCAGCACAAATCCTTGCAAATGAATATGGCGTAAGCTCAGATGTATATAGTGTGCCTTCATTCACTGAAGTGGCTCGTGAAGGTGCGGATGCCGTACGTTGGAATATGTTACATCCAACTGAGACACCACGCGTACCTTACATTGCACAAGTAATGAACGATGCGCCAGCTGTTGCGGCTACTGACTACATGAAATTGTTCGCAGAACAAGTTCGTGCATTCATTCCTGCACAAAGCTATCACGTATTAGGTACAGATGGTTTCGGTCGTTCAGACAGCCGTGAAAACTTACGTGAACACTTTGAAGTGGATGCGCGTTATGTTGTGGTTGCAGCATTACATGAGCTTGCAAAACAAGGCAAATTTGATGCGAAAGTGGTGGCTGATGCAATCGCAAAATTTGGTTTAAAAACTGAAATTTTAAATCCGCTTTACGCTTAATAAACAATATCCTGCGTGTGAAAGCACGCAGGATCATCTACAAATAAAGTGCGGTTGATTTTAACTGCGTTTTTTAAAGGTAAGATAACATGTCAAAACAAATTCAAATTCCTGATATCGGTAGTGATGAAGTTACCGTAACAGAAGTGATGGTGAAAGTAGGTGATACCATTACCGCTGATCAAAGTATTATCAATGTTGAAGGTGATAAAGCTTCAATGGAAGTCCCTGCACCAGAAGCCGGTGTGGTAAAAGAAGTATTAGTAAAAGTGGGTGATAAAGTCACAACTGGCACACCAATGCTTGTATTAGAGTCAGCGGATGCGGCAGCGCCTGCTCCAGCAGCACCTGCGCCAGCAGCCGCACCAGCAGCTGCAAGTGTAGTTGAAGTTAATGTACCCGATATCGGTTCAGACGAAGTAAACGTGACAGATATTATGGTGAAAGTCGGTGATACTGTTGAAGTTGACCAATCAATCATTAATGTTGAAGGTGATAAAGCGTCAATGGAAGTCCCTGCTCCAGTTGCTGGTGTCGTAAAAGAAATTTTAATCAACGTGGGCGATAAAGTTGTTACAGGCAAATTAATCATGAAATTTGAAGTGGCGGGTGCAGCCCCAGCCGCAGCGCCAGTTCAACAGGCGGCAGCACCTGCAGCAGCACCAACAGCTTCAGCCATTAAGGAAGTGAATGTACCTGATATTGGTGGTGATGAAGTTAACGTAACTGAAATCATGGTTGCAGTTGGCGACAGCGTTTCTGAAGAGCAATCTTTAATTACCGTTGAAGGCGATAAAGCCTCAATGGAAGTGCCAGCTCCGTTTGCGGGTGTGGTAAAAGAAATTTTAGTGAAATCAGGTGATAAAGTTTCAACTGGTTCATTAATTATGAAATTTGAAGTGGCGGGTGCAGCACCTGCTCCAGCAGCGGCTCCAGCTGCAGTAGCTCCTGCTCCTCAAGCAGCACCTGCAGCAGCGCCGGCAGCACAATCAGGTAATGTATCTGGCTTAAGCCAAGAACAAGTTGTCGCAAGCGCAGGCTATGCGCATGCAACTCCAGTGATTCGTCGTTTAGCGCGTGAATACGGCATTAACCTTGATCGCGTAAAAGGCACCGGTCGTAAAGGTCGCGTAGTAAAAGAAGATATCCAAGCTTATGTGAAAACCGCTGTTAAAGCGTTTGAAACAGGCACTGTATCTTCTGCAGCAGCGGGTAATGGTGTGGCAAACGGTGCGGGCTTAGGTTTATTACCATGGCCGAAAGTTGACTTCAGCAAATTTGGTGAAGTGGAAGAAGTTGAATTAAGCCGTATCAACAAAATCTCTGGTGCAAACTTACATCGTAACTGGGTAATGATTCCACATGTTACTCACTTCGATCGCACTGATATCACAGATTTAGAAGCATTCCGTAAAGAACAGAACAAGATTGTTGAAAAACAAAAATTGGATGTAAAAATTACACCAGTTGTGTTCATTATGAAAGCAGTAGCGAAAGCATTAGAAGCGTTCCCACGTTTCAATAGCTCTATTTCTGAAGACGGTCAAAAATTAACACTTAAAAAATACATCAACATTGGCGTAGCGGTAGATACACCAAACGGTCTTGTTGTACCTGTATTTAAAAACGTGAACAAAAAAGGTATTATCGAACTCTCTCGTGAATTAATGGAAATCTCCAAAAAAGCACGTGACGGTAAACTTTCAGGTTCTGATATGCAAGGTGGTTGTTTCACCATTTCAAGCTTAGGCGGTATTGGTACAACTCACTTTACACCAATTGTAAATGCACCTGAAGTGGCTATCTTAGGTGTGTCTAAATCAGAAATGCAACCAGTTTGGAATGGTAAAGAATTTGAGCCACGCTTAATGCTTCCATTATCATTATCTTTTGACCACCGCGTGATCGATGGTGCTGATGGTGCTCGTTTCTTAAGCTATATCAATGGCGTATTAGCTGACTTACGTCGCTTAGTGATGTAATTAACACGGTAAGATGTGAGTGATTAGGCTCATATCTTACAGAAGGGATCGCAAGTGCGGTCAAAAATTTGAACGTTTTTACGAGGTAAAAATGAGTAAAGAAATTAAAACCCAAGTTGTGGTACTTGGTGCTGGTCCTGCAGGTTATTCAGCGGCATTCCGTTGTGCGGACTTAGGTTTAGAAACAGTACTTGTTGAACGTTATTCAACATTAGGTGGGGTATGTTTAAACGTAGGTTGTATCCCTTCTAAAGCATTACTTCACGTAGCGAAAGTAATTGAAGAAGCGAAACATGCAAGCAAAAATGGTGTGTATTTCGCAGAGCCTCGCATTGATTTAGATGAAGTGCGTGCAGGTAAAGAAGCGGTTGTGGCGAAATTAACTGGTGGTCTTGCAGGCATGGCTAAACAACGTAAAGTCACCGTTGTTGAAGGCTTAGCGGCATTTACCGATCCACATACATTAGTAGCACGTGATCGTGATGGTAAACCAACCACAATTAAATTTGATAATGCGATTATCGCAGCAGGTTCTCGCCCAATTCAATTACCATTCATTCCACATGAAGATCCACGCGTTTGGGATTCAACGGATGCACTTAAATTAAAAGAAGTACCGAAAAAACTGTTAATCATGGGTGGTGGTATCATCGGTTTAGAGATGGGTACCGTATATCATGCATTAGGTTCTGAAGTTGAAGTGGTTGAAATGTTTGACCAAGTGATTCCAGCGGCAGATAAAGATGTTGTTGCAATCTACACCAAACAAGTTGAGAAAAAATTCAAGTTAATGCTTGAAACTAAAGTGACAGCAGTTGAAGCAAAAGATGATGGTATCTATGTTTCAATGGAAGGTAAAGCATGTAATGACACTAAACGTTATGATGCAGTGTTAGTGGCAATCGGTCGTACACCAAATGGTAAATTGATTGATGCAGGTAAAGCAGGTGTTGAAGTGGATGAGCGAGGTTTCATTCATGTTGATAAACAAATGCGTACGAATGTGCCTCATATCTTTGCAATCGGTGATATCGTTGGCCAACCAATGTTAGCACATAAAGGTGTTCATGAAGGTCACGTTGCGGCGGAAGTGATCGCAGGGAAAAAACATTACTTCGATCCAAAAGTCATTCCTTCTATTGCTTATACTGAACCAGAAGTGGCTTGGGTCGGTAAAACTGAGAAAGAATGTAAACAAGAAGGTTTAAACTACGAAGTCGCTAAATTCCCTTGGGCTGCTTCTGGTCGTGCGATTGCATCTGAATGTGCAGAAGGTATGACCAAATTAATCTTCGATAAAGATACTCATCGTATACTTGGTGGGGCTATCGTGGGGGCTAACGGTGGTGAATTGTTAGGTGAAATCGGTCTTGCGATTGAAATGGGTTGTGATGCGGAAGATATCGCATTAACGATTCATGCTCACCCAACACTTCATGAGTCTGTGGGTCTTGCAGCTGAAGTATTTGAAGGTTCAATTACCGATCTTCCAAATGCAAAAGCGAAGAAAAAATAATCAATTCTAATCCTTTTAAGGGCTACTCATTGAGTAGTCCTTATTTTTTTGAGATCTCACTCACAAAATTGCATAAAAATTCAATAAAAACTGGCGAGCATAATGACTTTTTGATAAAATCCGATCAGTTTTGTTTTTATATTTTTTTATTATTTAAAAGCTATGTTAAAGAAGATTTTGATTATTGTAGGTTTGGCTGTTTTGACAACAGCCTGCTCTAACAACTCGGGGCAGGCACAAAACGGCATGATTAGTGAAAGTGATGATGCTGAGTTAACGGGTTTGATTGCTGGTTTAGATGGGAAAAAAGGGGGCGTTTACCCTAAATTAAGAACTAACCGTCCTAAATCAGGTTTAATTGGTGATAAAGCGCTTGCTCAAGTTTATAACGAATGGGTTGGTACTCGTTACAGAATGGGTGGCACTTCAAAACATGGTATTGATTGCTCTGCATTTATGCAAACTGCTTTTCTCGATGCTTACGGCATGGAACTCCCACGTTCAACCTCAGAACAACGCTATTTAGGTCGCCAAATCCAAAAACATGAATTACGTAAAGGTGATTTAGTGTTCTTCCGTCGCAACAATCATGTTGGCGTTTATATTGGTAATAACCAATTTATGCATGCAAGTACAAGTCAAGGTGTAACAATTAGTTCATTGGATGAAGATTATTGGTCAAGAACTTATACACAATCTCGTCGTGTGATGTAATGACAATTTTATTTCAATAAAAAAGTGCGGTTAATTTTAACCGCACTTTTCTTTATTTAGAATTTAGATTATTTGATGATTGGCTTAAGCCGCAAATTTCATTAAATCTCTTCTTGGTTTCATTTGATGGATGGTATTCGTCACCGTGCCAACTAACGGAAGGTTTGTCCATTGTGTTGTTTTAATATTTTCCACTTTAGAATCTAATGCCATGAATACAAATTCATTACCGCTTACGCCGGCAAATTCATAAATATGGAATTCGTCTTGTTTTTCTAATACGACAAGATCACCAATGAAAAGGCTGTCATTTTTTTCAACCACTAACATATCGCCCATTTCAATCCCCCAAGCAAGCATATTCGGATTGGTAACACGAATAAAACAAGTTTGTTGTGGACGTTTGATACAATAAAGGTTGAGGTCTAATTTTTTATTAAATGTCGATTTGCTTTCAACATCATTGAAAAATGGCATAGGATGATAAGAAAACGTCATATCATTTTGTGCAACTGTATTTGCGTAGTTCATCATCTTGTGTTCCTTTTAGTTTGTGTGTTTTTAATCAGTGGTTGTTTATACAGTTGTAATATACTGGTATTAGATACAGTATGTCAATAGGGGATAGAAAAAATTTTTTTATAGGCGAAAATTTTAGAAAAAATTCATTCCTAGCTTAAAAAGTTCAATTTTTTAGCAAAATAATAAAGAAAAAATTTTCTTTTAAATAAAATTTGAGCTATCTTTATCGTGTTTCGGTGGATCGTAACGATCTGAAGTTCAACTTAATCTTCATTTAAAACTATTATGAATACAACACGTTTATTTCATTTTTTGTTCCAAGGTAATTTGGTAAAACGAATTGCTGTTGGTTTGGTACTCGGGATCCTTGTTGCCTTGGTGAATGAGAGTGTAAAAAATTCAGCAGGTATTGATCTTGCATCTAGCTTTGGCGTGCTGGGTCAAATTTTTGTTAAAGCATTACGTGCAGTTGCACCAATTTTGATTTTCTTCCTTGTTATGGCGGCACTCGCTAATAAGAAAGTGGGTTCTAAAAGCAACATGAAAGAAATTGTCGTGCTTTATCTTTTGGGTACGTTCTTAGCGGCTGTGGCTGCAGTAATTGCAAGTATGGCATTCCCATCAGATGTGGCTCTTGCAGTAAAAGAAGATGCGAGCTCAGCGCCTCAATCTGTTGGCCAAGTGATGCTTACTTTAGTATTGAATGTGGTGGATAACCCATTAAATGCAATTTTCAAAGCAAACTTTATCGGTGTTTTAGCGTGGTCTATCGGTTTAGGTTTAGCCCTTCGTCATGCATCAGATGCAACTAAACAAGTTGTGGCTGATTTTGCAGAAGGCATTTCTAAAATTGTTCACGTGATTATTTCATTTGCACCTTTCGGTGTATTCGGTTTAGTGGCTGAAACATTATCTGACAAAGGCTTATCTGCGTTAGGTGGATATGTTCACTTATTATTCGTGTTAATCGGTACAATGCTATTTACTGCCTTTGTACTTAATCCAATTCTCGTTTATTGGAAAATTCGTCGTAATCCATATCCATTAGTGTGGACTTGTGTACGCGAAAGTGGTGTAACGGCATTCTTTACACGTAGCTCTGCAGCAAACATTCCTGTAAACATTGAATTAGCAAAACGCTTAAATCTTGATGAAGAAACCTATTCTGTGGCAATTCCATTAGGTGCAAATATCAATATGGCGGGTGCGGCAATTACCATTACTGTATTAACGCTAGCAGCTGTTCATACATTAGGCATCGAAGTATCTTTCATCAGTGCGGTGTTATTAAGTATTGTTGCGGCGCTTTGTGCATGTGGTGCTTCTGGTGTGGCTGGTGGTTCATTATTGTTAATTCCATTAGCTTGTAGCTTATTTGGTATTAATGATGACATTGCAGCTCAAATGATCGGTGTAGGTTTCGTGATTGGTATCTTACAAGATTCAACAGAAACCGCGCTAAACTCTTCAACTGACGTATTATTTACTGCGGCAGTATGTATGGAAGAAGAGCGTAAAAACGGTTAATTAAATTAATCTAATAAGGCGGGCAATTGCTCGCCTTTTGTTTTTAAAGGAAAGAGAATGGCACTTTTAATTCAGCAAGCAAAATTTAAGCTTTATCAAAAACAGACCTTAAACTTACCGCACTTTGCGATTGAGCCACAACAATATTGGGTTGTGGTAGGCAGTAATGGGAGTGGGAAATCGGCGTTTGCTTTAGCTTTGCAAAATGAGTTACCTTTACAGGAAGGGGAGTACCATAATTCCTTCAAACGTGTTCACTCCTTTTCTTTTGAAAAACAACGAGAAATTCTTGAAGCCACATTAAAGAATTTAAACAACGATGATACCGATCCAGATTTCTTTGGTAAAACGGCAAGAGAAACCATTTTAAATGGCAGCACGGAACTCACTTTTTGTGAACAAATTGCAGAAAAATTAGGGATTACTTATCTCTTAGATCGTTTCTTTATCAAACTTTCTACTGGGGAAACACGAAAAGTCTTATTGGCACAAACATTATTGCAAAAGCCCGATTTATTAATTTTAGATGAACCTTTTGAAGGGCTAGATCAGCAATCAGTAAAAGATTGGATGGTGATGTTGAACGAACTAAAAAAAGAATGTGCAATCGTTCTAATTGTTAATCGTCTGGCTGATATTCCGGCTGAAGCGACTCATTTAGCTATGTTGGAAAATTTAGAGTTAGTATTAGAAGGTGAACGCCAATCCATTGAGCAACAAAGTATTTATCAACAATTAGTGTATGCGGAGCAATCTGTTGATGTGGCTTTGCCAGAACCAGCGTCACCATTACTAAAACTGCCTGAAAATCAACTGCACTTTGAACTTAAAAATGTCACGGTCCAGTATGGCGATAAAGTGATTTTGGATCATTTAAATTGGGTTGTTCAGCCAAATCAAAATTGGTGGATTAAAGGACCAAATGGTGCAGGGAAGTCTACCTTACTTTCGTTAATTACAGGTGATCATCCTCAAGCCTTTGCGAATCATGTGGTGATCTTTGGTAAACAACGTGGTTCAGGCGAAACCATTTGGAATATTAAACAAAAAATTGGTTACGTAAGCAGTCAACTGCATTTAGATTATCGTGTGAATTGTTCCGTGCTAGATGTGATTATTTCTGGCTTTTTTGACAGTATAGGGATTTATCAACAAGTGCCAGAGGCAATTCGTTTGAAAGCCATGCAGTGGTTAGCTCGTTTAAATCTGACTCATTTAGCAAAAACGCCATTTCGTTCACTTTCTTGGGGGCAGCAACGTTTGCTTTTAATCACACGTGCGATGGTGAAATATCCGCCTGTTTTGATTTTAGATGAACCTTTTCAAGGGCTTGATGGATTAAATCGCAAGCTAGTAAAACATTTTATTGAGCAACTGGTCAATAATAGTAAAACCCAACTATTATTCGTCTCTCATCAAGATTTAGATGCCCCGAATTGCATCACGCATCTTTTTGAATTTATAAGAGAAAATGATAAATATATTTATATACAAAGTGCGGTCTAATTTGTTAGACTTTTCTTATATTTCCTCACATTAAGGAGCAATCTATGGAAGGCTTATCTGTTGCCGCAATCGTCTTTATTGTATTAGTTGTAGTCGTACTTTTTTCAGCACTTAAAACTGTACCGCAAGGTTATAACTGGACGATTGAGCGTTTTGGGCGTTATACCCACACTTTAATGCCTGGCTTAAACTTTGTCGTACCATTTGTGGATCGTGTTGGCCGTAAGATCAATATGATGGAACAGGTATTAGATATTCCATCACAAGAAGTCATTTCTAAGGATAACGCCAACGTATCTATTGATGCGGTCTGTTTCGTTCAGGTGATTGATGCCCGTAGCGCGGCTTATGAGGTGAATCATTTAGAACAGGCGATTATCAATTTAACCATGACTAACATTCGTACTGTATTAGGTTCGATGGAATTGGATGAAATGCTTTCCCAACGTGACTCCATTAACGGTCGTTTGTTGGCAATTGTGGATGAAGCGACCAATCCTTGGGGAATTAAAGTTACTCGTATTGAAATTCGCGATGTGCGTCCACCACGTGAGTTGATTGATTCAATGAACGCACAAATGAAAGCAGAACGTAATAAACGTGCGGAAGTCTTAGAAGCGGAAGGGATCCGTCAGGCAGAAATTTTACGTGCAGAAGGGGAAAAACAAGCCCGCATTCTGAAAGCAGAAGGGGAGCGTCAAGAAGCCTTCTTACAAGCAGAAGCACGTGAGCGTGCAGCGGAAGCAGAAGCGAAAGCAACCCAAATGGTGTCAGAAGCAATTGCTAGCGGTGATACCAAAGCGATCAATTACTTCATCGCACAAAAATACACAGAAGCTTTAAAACAAATTGGTGGTTCACCGAATAGCAAAGTAGTCATGATGCCGCTTGAAGCCGGCAATTTAATTGGCTCGGTAGCGGGTATTGCCGAACTGTTAAAAGGCGATAAAAAAGCGTAATTTCTTAAAGTGCGGTTAAAAATGACCGCACTTTTTCTCTCAAGGAGTTGATATGGCAGATTGGTTAACAACTTGGTCGGTGTGGCATTGGTTGGTATTAGGTTTTGTATTGTTAATCGCTGAAACCCTTGTACCCGGTGTATTTTTATTGTGGTGGGGCTTGGCTGCAATTGTGACGGCAGGCGTAATGGCGTTAGTACCGAGTTTATCCTTAACCGCGTTAGCCGTTTTTTATGCGATTTTAGCGATTATTCTCTCGCTGCTTTGGTGGAAATACCAACATAGCAAAGATAATCAGGATCAATCACGTACAACCTTAAACCAACGGGATCATACTTTGTTAGGTAAAAAAGGCACAGTATTAGAAATCGGTTCTAACGGGATTGGTCGTGGTGCTTTTGGCGATACCACATGGCGTATTCAAGGCGAGCATTTGACAGTGAATGATCTTGTGGTGGTAGAATGCGTTGATGGTATTACATTGTTAGTTAAAAAGGTAACAGAATGAATCATTTGATTATTTTTGCGCATCCCAATAGCCAAAAAAGTTTTGGTCGAGCCATCGTGGATCGCATTGTAAAAGCAAGCCAACAGCTTGGTGTTGAAACCCATTTGCGTGATCTTTACACCATGAAATTTAACCCGATTATTTCCTTTGAAGAATTACAATCGGCCAATAAGGGGATTATCCCGGCGGAAATTCAGCAGGAACATGATTTTATCCGCCAAGCAGATTTGATTACGATGGTTTATCCTTTATGGTGGATGGGTTTTCCCGCCATGTTGAAAGGCTATTTGGATCGTGTATTAAGCCATGGTTTTGCTTATAAAACAGAAAATGGCGAATCCAAAGGTCTGCTTCAAGATAAAGCGATGCAACAATTTATTACCATAGGGAGTAGCGTAGCAAAATATCAAGAATACGGCGTGGATAAATCCCTCAATCATTGTTTAATCAATGGTTTATTTAATTATTGCGGTATCGAGAATGTGGATTACACTTTATTTGGCGATGTTCATATTATCGATGATGCTACTCGCCAAGCGATGCTTGATGAAGCAGCTGAAAAAACAACGGAAAAATTGACCGCACTTTTAGCTCAATCTTGAGCACAATCATAGGAAAGCAACAGATGTCAGAAACTCAAGTGAATAATTTTTCTTTAATAAGCCGTCTATTCGGCAATTTATTTTATCGCAGCCCTACGGATCCAATTTTGAGTGGGGTATTTGATTGGCTGCAACAACAAGGTTTAAGTCAAGTGTGGGCACTTTCTACGGATAAAGAAAGCGAAGCGACCATTGATAATTTACAGATGAAAATTGATTTAACGTTGCTTGATCAAGAATATCAAAAATTGTTTGGTCCAAACGGTAACGTGCCGACAGCTATTTCAAGTTATGATATGGATGTGCAACGTTTTGTGGATTTCCGTAATACTCGTAATGTGCCTGAGGCAGAGAATGTGGATCATTTCGCCTTGTTATTGCTTACAGCTTCTTGGTTAGAAGACAACACGGAATCGCTATCCGCTCAACAGGATTTATTCGGTGATTTTCTCTTGCCTTGCGCAGCAAAATTCTTAACCCAAGTAGAAACTTATGCCACACTTCCTTTCTATCGTTCATTAGCGTATTTAACCCGTGAAATCTTGGCTGCAATGGCTGATGAATTAGAAGAAGGCGAGTAGTTTTCATCAATAGAATAGATCCCTAAAAGAGATTTTTAGAGAGCAATAAAAAAGCCCCGCGAATCAAAACGCGGGGCTTTTATTTAATGGAAGATCAATTATTCTTCAGAAGTCACATCTTCAGTGCCTTCGTCTTCATCATCCACATCACAAACACGTTCAAGACTAACTACGTGTTCATCTTCTGCGGTACGAATTAAACGAACCCCTTGAGTGTTACGGCCAACGATGCTGACTTCACTTACACGAGTACGCACTAAGGTACCTGCATCAGTGATAAGCATAATTTGGTCAGTTTCTTCTACTTGTGTCGCAGCAACGACTTTACCGTTACGTTCGCTCACTTTAATCGAAATCACCCCTTTGGTATTACGCGATTTGGTTGGGTACTCGCTTAATTGCGTGCGTTTACCGTAACCGTTTTGCGTAGCCGTAAGGATGGCGCCGTCATTTTTCGGCACAACTAAGGAAACCACTTTATCGATGTTTAGATCGAGTGTTTCTTCTGCATTATCGTCAGAAACCTCTTCAATTTCGACCGCACTTTCATCGTCAGCGATGTCGTTGGTGAGGGCAAGTTTAATACCGCGTACACCTGTTGCTAAACGACCCATTGCACGGACTGCACTTTCAGCGAAACGCACTACACGACCTTGCGAAGAGAACAGCATGATTTCGTTAGAACCGTCAGTGATATCCACACCGATTAATTCATCTTCATCACGTAAGTTCAAGGCGATGATACCGCTTGAACGTGGGCGGCTGAATTCGGTTAGTGCAATTTTCTTCACAATACCACCAGCGGTTGCCATGATGACGAATTTATCTTCTTCATAAGCAGAGATTGGCAAGATTGCGGTAATACGCTCGTTTTCTTGTAACGGTAGAATATTTACAATTGGACGACCACGAGCACCACGGCTAGCTTGTGGTAATTGATAGACTTTCAACCAATATAAGCGACCACGACTAGAGAAGCAGAGAATCGTATCGTGAGTATTCGCCACTAAGAGTTTTTCGATGAAGTCTTCATCTTTCATCTTCGTTGCAGATTTACCTTTACCACCACGACGTTGAGCTTCGTAGTCGGTAAGCGGTTGATATTTCACATAACCTTCGTGAGAAAGGGTCACTACCACATCTTCTTGAGCAATTAAATCTTCTAAATCAATATCACCAGAAGCCGCAGTAATTTCGGTACGACGTTCATCCGCGAATTGTGCGCGTACTTGTTCAAGCTCTTCACGAATCACTTCCATCAAACGCTCAGGGCTGTTGATGATGTGGAGAAGTTCTGCAATTTTAACCAATAACTCTTTGTATTCATTGATTACTTCTTCGGTAGCAAGACCGGTTAAACGATGCAAGCGAAGTTCTAAGATTGCATCAACTTGTTCTGGAGAAAGATAGTAATCCGAACCTTTAATACCAAATTCAGCCGCTAACTCAGCTGGACGTGCCGCTGCATCAAGTAAACCTAAAATTTCGTTATTCAATTTCCAAGGGCGAGAGATTAATTTTTCTGCCGCTTCTTTACGCTCTTTCGATTGACGGATGATATCGATGATTTCATCGATATTTGATGTTGCAACCGCTAAACCTTCTAAAATATGGGTACGCTCGCGGGCTTTACGCAATTCAAATAAAGAACGGCGAATCACCACTTCTCGACGGTGCATCACAAAGGCTTCAATGATTTGTTTTAAGTTGAATAAACGTGGTTGACCGTGATCTAAGGCCACCATGTTGATCCCGAAGGTCACCTGCATTTGTGTAAGCGCATAGAGGTGATTTAATACCACTTCACCTACGGCATCACGTTTGATGTCGATTTCAATGCGGATCCCTTCTTTGTTAGAAAGATCGATAATATTGCTGATGCCTTCAATTTTTTTATCTTTGATAAGCTCTGCAATTTTTTCCACTAATTTGGCTTTGTTCACTTGATAAGGCAATTCGGTCACAATGATTTGCTCTTTGCCTTTATCTGTGGTTTCTACGCTAGCGCGAGCGCGAACATACACTTTGCCGCGACCGGTGCGATAAGCTTCTTCAATCCCTTTACGGCCATTAATTAATGCTGCTGTCGGGAAGTCTGGGCCCGGGATATATTGCATTAACTCATCAATGGTGATGTTTTCGTTATCAATATAAGCCAAGCAGCCATCTAAAACTTCATTTAAGTTGTGTGGAGGAATATTCGTTGCCATCCCCACCGCAATACCGGAAGAACCGTTTGCTAAAAGTGCTGGAATACGGGTTGGTAATACGTCCGGAATCATTAATTCGCCATCATAGTTTGGCGAGAAATTTACGGTTTCTTTATCCAAGTCAGTTAATAGCGCTTGGGTAATTTTTTGCATACGAACTTCGGTATAACGCATTGCTGCTGGCGCGTCACCGTCGATTGAACCGAAGTTACCTTGCCCATCTACCAACATGTAGCGTAATGAAAACGGCTGCGCCATACGCACAATGGTGTCATACACCGCAGAATCACCGTGCGGGTGATATTTACCGATTACATCACCTACAACACGGGCAGATTTTACGTATTTTTTGCCGGCAGTGATGCCAGATTGATCCATGGAGAAAAGCACACGTCGATGCACCGGTTTTAAACCGTCACGCACATCAGGCAAAGCACGCCCAACAATCACCGACATGGCGTAGTCAAGGTAAGAAGATTTGAGTTCTTCTTCAATATTGACTGGGGTAATAGAGGAATGGATTGAATCCGTCATTTTTATTCCTTTTTTGATCAAAAAATTGTGACGAATTATAGCATAAATTTAAGCGTTTTTGTGTGAAAAGTGCGGTTGATTTTAAAGCAGTTTTTTAATGCGGAAATAAATAAGGCAGACATAAAGTCCGCCTTATGATTGAGAGAAAATCGTCTATTTCCAATTTTCTCGTTTAGCTTTTTGTAATTTCGCATAAGCGCCAAGTAAAGCTTGATGTTCTTTAAAGTTTTCAAGCGTTTCATCGCTGGCTGGCAAGTTATAGAATGGGTTACCTTTTTCTGCTACCGCAGCCCAAGCTTGTTGAACGGCTTTTTTGCCATACATTCTTTCAAATACAGTACGATATTGTTGTGGATCGCGAGTATTGTCTAAATGCAATTCAATGATACTGATTAAGGCACGATAGTAATTCACACGTTCTGGCGTAAATACAGAGCTGTTCATATTCATCGTCCAGTTTGCCCAATCTAAGGCTAATTCTAATTCACCTAATGCTAAGTAAAGCATGGATTTAAGCTCACCAACACGTAATGTTGTCCAACCGCTTGCTTTTGGTGCCACGATACCGATAAATTCACGAACACGTGTGGCATCGTCAATATCTTGCTCATCTAATTCTGCTAACAACTCTTCGTAAGTTTCAGCATCATGATGATGGTGTGGTAAATCTAATAAAATCTCGCGCCAGTCCATCCCCATATTGTTATTGGCATAAATGAGGTCATCAGCAGGATAGATATCAGACATGCCTGGTACGATAATGCGGCAAGCGTAAACGTCTAAATGGTTGTAATCCATGATGTAGACTTCTTTTTCCTCTGCATTAAAGATTGCCATCAAGTTTTCATATTCTTCTTGTGTTGAACCAGAGAAATCCCAATCTACAAACTCATAATCTGGCGTATTTTTGAATAAATCCCAAGAAATTAAACCGCTAGAATCAATGAAGTGTGTTTCAAGGTTAGCGTGTTCCGCCACATCATCATTATTAAATGATGGAGGAGAGAATACATCGAGATCTTTTAAACTGCGACCTTGTAAAAGCTCTGTTACGGTACGTTCTAATGCCACTTGGAAATTCGGATGTGCACCAAAAGAGGCAAAACAAGTGCCGTTATTAGGATTAAGTAATACCACACAAATCACAGGATATTTTCCACCTAATGAGGCATCGAAAGCATAAATAGGGAAGCCTTCTTCCTCTAATTTTGCAATAGAGGCTTGAATGGATGGATAGCGATCCATCACGGATTTTGGAATTTCAGGAAGACTGATGGCTTCTGCAATAATGCGATTTTTCACATAGCGCTCAAAGACTTCTGAAAGCCCTTGCACACGCGCTTCATTTCTTGTGTTACCAGCGGACATCCCATTAGAAACATACAAATTCGCAATGATACTTTGTGGAATATAGACGGTTTGTTGATCGGATTGGCTCACATAAGGCATGGCGACAATACCACGATCGTAATTACCGGATTGCAGGTCCACGAGTAATTCAGGCGTTAGTTCTTGGTTTGGATCGAAATAATCCCATAGATAATCATCTAAAATTCCTTCTGGTAAAAGGGCGTCATCTTCAATTGGAAACCATTTTTCAGTGGGGTAATGAACAAAATCACTATTAGCAATTTCTTGTCCTAAATAGAAATCAGCAAAGAAATAGTTGGTGGAAAGACGTTCGAAATATTCACCTAATGCAGATGCTAACGCTGCTTTTTTACTTGCGCCTTTGCCGTTAGAAAAACATTGTGGGCAATCCTTATCACGAATGTGTACAGACCATACATTTGGCACAGGATTAAGCCAAGAGGCTTCTTCAATATTGAAACCAAGTGCGGTCAATTTTTGTTGAAATTTTGAAATACTGTCTTCAAGTGCGGCATCTTTGCCGGGAATAAATGTTTGTTCGGTCATAATTGTTCCTGTTATAAAAAGCCCCAGCATCATAGGGGAGTTTAGAGAGCTAATCAAGCATAAAATTTATGCACTTTTGCTCTTGTTTTCCTTGATTTTTAAGGGTAAATTAGCTTGGCGCAGAAAGGCATTTTCTGTGTGGGTAAAATTATAAACAAATCAACCAATTGGGAGATATTATGGCTCAAGGATTTTATGAATTAAAAGTGGCTAAAGACGGACAATTTATGTTCAACTTAAAAGCAGCAAACGGACAAGTGATTTTAACTAGCGAACTTTATAAAACTAAAGCATCAGCTGAAAACGGTATTGCATCAGTACAAAAAAATGGTGTGGATGCGAAAAACTTTGAATATCGCGTAGCGAAAAATGATAAACCTTATTTCGTATTAAAAGCGGCTAACCACCAAGAAATTGGCCGTAGCCAATATTATTCTTCTCAAGCTGCAGCAGAAAAAGGCGTTGAGTCAGTGATCAATAACGCATCTTCTGCAGTAATCAAAGAAGTCTCAGAATAATTATTCTGTTCTTATTTCTTTAAATGCACCTGCCGGCTCTAAAAATGCCGGCATTTTTGATCGCGCTTTCTCCGGATTCAGTGTTAATGGATAGGTTCGTTTTTGAGCAACGATGACCGTAAGCGGAGAGCAGAGCGTGGTCTTTTCTTGTTTTATAGATAGTCTTTCTTCTGCAATCACATCAAAATTTAATAACGATAACCAGTCAATGACTCGCCAAGTAGCATATTGTCGGAATTTGAAGTCACCTAACTTCGGTTTGAAAAGTAATGGGCTCATCGGATTAAATAACGTGATGAAAATCCAGCCATCATCCTTTAAAACACGATGAGCTTCACGCAATATTTGGTGAGGATCTTGCGCAAAATTTAAGGTGTTTGCTAATAAGCAGGCATCTATTTCTTTTTCAATAAAAGGCAAGGCTAACGGCGATGCTTGGAGCAAGCTATCGCTTTCATTTAAAAGTGCGGTAGGAAAATGCGCTGTTTTTTCAGCTAACACAATTTGATGACGTAAAGGCAACTCAAAGGCGATTTCGCCACTTAAGGCGCCGACTTTCAGAATTTGATAGCCTAAAATTTTTGGTGTCCATTGGGCAAAATAATCGGTTAATACGTTACAATAGGCTTCACCCTGTGGTAACGCTTGCCAACTTTCAGGTGAAAGAAGTGGTTTGTGCCATTTGGCTTTCCAATTCAATGTTAATCCTATTTTCATAAGGTAATTTATGCTAGTTCCTATTCCTGCGCTCAATGATAACTATATTTGGCTTTATAGACGAGAAAATTTCCCCGTAATTGTGATCGATATCCCAGAAATAACCCGTTTAATTCCGTATTTAGAATCGAATAAGTTAGACGTAGAGGCGGTGTTATTAACCCATAATCACGATGATCATGTGCAAGGTGTCGCGGAATTTAAGCAATATTATCCAAATGTACCTGTTTTCGCCCCAACAGAATGTGCAAATAAAGGAGCAACCAATATCGTGGATAGTGGTGTGATTAATACGGCGCATTATCATATTGAAGTTTTGCCAAGCGGTGGCCATACGGCAGGGCATGTCAGTTATTTGGTGGATGGGCATCTATTTTGCGGTGATGCGTTATTTTCTGCAGGTTGTGGTCGTGTGTTCACGGGAGATTTTGCACAAATGTTTGAATCTATGCAACGTTTTAATCAATTACCGAATGAAACCATTGTTTGCCCCGCTCATGAATATACGCTGGGTAATTTAGCTTTTGCGGAAAGCGTATTGGCGGATAAAAGTGCGGTTGAAAATCAACGTGTTTTAGTGGAGCGTTATCGTGCAGAGGGGAAAGCGAGTTTGCCAACAACAATTGGCTTAGAGAAACAAATTAATCCGTTTTTACAAGCAAAAAATTTAGACGAATTTACACAATGGCGTTTAGCAAAAGATAAGTTTTAACTCATTTTAGTTATTTGCTTGAGTTTTTTCTCTTGAAATTTGCTCAATTCTCAACAATTCATTAAAATAGCGAAACTTTTACTTTCTACTTAAGCCGCCTATTCATAAAAGTGCGGTTGTTTTTATTAGGTTTTTATGACCCTTCTTGTTCTAGGCATTAATCATAAAACAGCTTCTGTCGCTGTTCGTGAGAAAGTCGCTTTTTCTGAAGAAAAGCGGCAGCTTGCCTTACAACAAATTCACCAACAAGATTTGGCAGAAAGTGCGGTTATTCTTTCTACCTGTAACCGTACAGAGATTTATCTTCATCATCGTCAAATTTCACCCCAAGAGTGTAAACAATGGCAAACGAACTGTATAAATTGGTTTGCTAACATTCATCAACTTTCTGTAGATGAATTAAATAAAAGTATTTACGCACATCAAAATCAACAAGCCGCAAATCATTTAATGCGCGTGGCGTGTGGTTTGGATTCATTAATTTTGGGCGAGCCGCAAATTTTAGGACAGGTGAAACAAGCGTTCCAAATCAGTGAAGATTATTATCAAGCGGCGAATATTCCACTTTCAAGCACGCTTTCTCGTTTGTTCCAAAAAACCTTTGCTACGGCAAAACGTGTGCGCACTGAAACTAATATTGGTGAAAGTGCCGTATCGGTGGCTTATGCAGCTTGTAGTTTGGCTCGTCAGATTTTTGAATCTTTACGTGAACTACAAATTTTACTTGTTGGGGCAGGAGAAACCATTGAATTGGTGAGCCGTCATTTATTACGCCACGGTGTAAAAAAACTGATGATTGCTAACCGCACTTTATCTCGTGCTGAGCAGTTGGTGGAAAAATTAGCGTCTAATACACCGATTGATGTGTATTCGCTTGATGAATTGCAAACACCACTAAATCAAGCCGATATTGTCATCAGCTCTACAGGCAGTCCGACTATTTTAATCACTAAAGCGATGGCTGAAATTGCAGAGAAAGCACGCCAATTTAGACCGACTTTAATGGTTGATATCGCCGTACCTCGTGATATTGATGAAAACATCTCGGAATTAGAAAGTGTGTATCATTACACCGTGGATGATTTGCAAGATATTATCCAACGCAATCTTTCTCAACGTGAGCAAGCATCAGAGCAAGCACAAGATATCATCACGCAAGAATGTAATGCCTTCTTTGAGTGGTTGAAAGTGCAACAGTTCTCTAATTTAATTCGTCATTATCGTGATGAGGCAGAAAATACTCGCCAAGAATTACTCGAAAAAGCGTTACACCAAATTCAACAAGGTGAGAATGCTGAAAAGATTCTACAAGAATTAAGTTATAAATTAACAAATAAACTTATTCATGCTCCAACCCAAACCATGCAATCCATGATGAGATCGGGTAATGCAGAAGGGTTGCATGCCTTTTCAAATGCGTTGCATTTAACCCATCCTTTAAATGAAAAAAACGATTAAATTTTTGACCGCACTTTTCAGTAGCGCATCGTTACTGATGAGTGTGCCAGCTCTAGCGGAATACCGAACTTTTGATGATGGCAATATTACTTACGGAATTTTTCAAGCAAAGCCCGAAGAAGTACAGCTACATTGGAAAGATTCTGAAGGTAAAGATTATCAAAGTCTAACGCGTCTCAAAAATGCCTTAGAGCCTAGCTATAACGTGAAAATGATCATGAATGCAGGCATTTATAGCATGAATAACACGCCAGCGGGATTATGGATTGAGCATGGAAAAGAGCTCAATGCGTTAAATACAAAATCAGGCAAAGGTAACTTTCATGTACAACCCAATGGTGTGTTTGCCATTGCAAAAAATAAGCCCTACATTTTAACCACCGCCGCTTATCAGAAAAGTAAACTCAAACCGGATTTTGCCCTGCAATCAGGCCCGATGTTGATTATTCATGGCAAAATAAATTCGCAATTTAGAGCAAGCCTAGAAAGCTATCATAAGCGTAATGCCGTGTGTTTGACGAAGCAAAATGAATTGCTGTTTTTGATGACGATAAGAGGTGAGCCTAATCTTTATACCTTGAGTCAAGGTTTGCTTAAAATTGGTTGTCAGGAAGCCTTATATCTTGATGGAACCATTTCTAATTGGTACATTCCAGGGCAATTTAGTTCTTTGCATTGGAAGCATTTTGTTGGAATGATCTCCGTTCTTGATGTGAACAAAAAATAGCAAAAGCGTTTTATTTATAATCAACTAAATCAAAAAATCTGTTTTTTGCAAAAAAATGATTGACGAGAATAGGTCAAATCAGGATAATACGCCCCGCAAAGCCGATAAGGTAAAGCAAATGATGGCTACATAGCTCAGTTGGTTAGAGCACAACACTCATAATGTTGGGGTCGCAAGTTCGAATCTCGCTGTAGCCACCAAATTTGCGGGACTGGCGAAATTGGTAGACGCACCAGATTTAGGTTCTGGCGCCGAGAGGTGTGTGGGTTCAAGTCCCTCGTCCCGCACCATTTATCAGCTTGCAGTCAAATAGTAGTTGGGGTATCGCCAAGCGGTAAGGCACCGGGT
>NZ_KV838026.1:300172-436103 GCF_001838635.1 Haemophilus sp. HMSC71H05 | reverse complement strand
CCCCAGCCATACTATCTAAGTAAAATCTTCTTTATTTCCAATCAAAGAATTCCAGTTGGGGTATCGCCAAGCGGTAAGGCACCGGGTTTTGATCTCGGCATCCCTAGGTTCGAATCCTAGTACCCCAGCCATCTTATTTTCTCTATTTCTTTTATATAAAAAATGCGATTAAATTTAACCGCATCTTTAGTTATTTCATTTTTTATTTATTACGAAAAAAGTGCGGTACCAAATTCACTATAAATTTTGACCGCACTTCGTATCATAATTAATGTTCCCTTGTTTTAAAGAAAGTCACATCAGGATAACGTTCTTGTGCAAGATTTAAGTTAACCATAGTTGGTGCGATATAAGTGAGATTATCTCCACCATCTAATGCTAGATTTTGCTCATTTTTGCGTTTGAACTCTTCAAATTTTTTGTTATCCGCACATTCCACCCAACGAGCTGTTGCGACATTGACAGTTTCGTAAATGGCTTCAACGTTATATTCTGATTTCAAACGCGAAACAACCACGTCAAACTGTAATACACCGACCGCGCCAACAATCAAATCATTATTGCTTAATGGACGGAATACTTGCACAGCACCTTCTTCAGAAAGTTGTACTAAGCCTTTCAATAATTGTTTTTGTTTAAGAGGATCTTTTAAACGAATACGACGGAATAATTCAGGCGCAAAGTTTGGAATACCGGTAAATTTCAGCTCTTCACCTTGTGTAAAGGTATCGCCAATTTGAATTGTACCGTGATTGTGTAAGCCGATAATATCACCAGCATAAGCTTCATCGGCATGAGTACGATCCCCCGCCATAAAGGTGAGCGCATCGGAAATAACCACATCTTTACCAATACGCACGTGTTTAAGTTTCATCCCTTTTTCGTATTTACCAGAAACTACGCGTAGGAAAGCCACACGGTCGCGGTGTTTGGGATCCATGTTAGCTTGGATTTTAAACACGAAACCGCTGAATTTTTCTTCTTCAGCTGAGACTTTACGCGTGTCAGCCTGATGAGCTTGTGGTGCAGGTGCCCATTCAGTTAAACCATCTAAGAAATGATCAACACCGAAGTTACCTAATGCAGTACCGAAAAAGACAGGTGTTAATTCACCACTTAGGAATAAATCCAAATCAAATTCATTACTTGCACCTTTTACAAGCTCTAATTCATCACGCAATTGCTGGGCTAAGTCATCACCTACGGCACCATCTAATTCCGGACTATTCAAGCCTTTCACAATACGTACTTCTTGAATGGTCGAGCCTTGTCCACTTTGATAAAGATAGGTTTCATCTTTATATAAATGATAAACCCCTTTAAACAATTTACCGCAACCAATTGGCCAAGTAATCGGCGCACAATGGATTTTTAATACGCTTTCCACTTCGTCTAACAATTCCATTGGGTCGCGAATATCACGGTCAAGTTTATTCATAAAAGTGATAATTGGTGTATCGCGCAAACGAGTCACTTCCATTAATTTAATGGTACGTTCCTCAACCCCTTTTGCCGAGTCGATAACCATCAAGCAGCTATCCACGGCTGTTAAAGTGCGGTAGGTATCTTCCGAGAAATCCTCATGTCCAGGCGTATCTAATAAATTCACTAAGCATTCATTGTAAGGGAATTGCATCACAGAAGTGGTAATGGAAATACCACGTTGTTTTTCCATTTCCATCCAGTCAGATTTTGCATGCTGTGCAGAGCCTTTACCTTTTACTGAGCCTGCTTTTTGAATGGCATTGCCGTATAACAATACTTTTTCGGTGATGGTGGTTTTACCCGCGTCAGGGTGGGAAATAATCGCAAATGTGCGACGTTTATTAACTTCTTCTAATGGATAACTCATTGTCTTGTTTCTTCTGTTTTAAATAATGCTGTATTGTCGCTGATTTTCAGATTGAGCTCAAATTAAATTAGGAAAATAGCGATTCTGTCATGAGTTAGTTTAAAAATAGCAACTAAAATTGATTATTTTTTAACCTTTGCAAGCGTTTGCGTTGGTTATGTTATAAACATTATGATTGTTTAATTCTATCCTTAATATTTAAATTAATTTATAAAACCTTTTAAACTATATGGGTAATTATTAAATATTAAGTATGCCTATTTGTGAGTATGTCATTTAACTAAATGTTTTATTTAAATAAAAAAATAGATTTTTTACTTTTAGTTAAAAATTCATGACAAGTGTTGTTAATTATAGTTCAAAAATAACTGGTCCGATGATCTGAGCTGATTTTGCCGTGATAAATTAATTTTGGCTGGAATATACCGATTTCAGTTTTCAATCATTGATTGAATAATATTTTCTCATGAGGAATCTTGAGGTAAAAATGAAAAAACAAACTTTTTGTTTTAAACGATTATTGCTTATTGCATTTGGTATTTGCTCATCATCAACATTCGTTTATGGAAGCACACAAAATGTAACTGTTAGTGGATCGGTAGATAACTCTTCTTCTGGCAGTGGTAAAGCAATGATTAATGTTGGTTCCGCTGTAGGTAAAAGCGTTGGCAATAATACCCAAAGTGTTGTTGTGAATGGCTCCTTAGTAAATAAGGCATCTGGTAGCGGTAAAGCCAGCATTAATATTGGATCATCAGTAAATGATGGCGGAAGCCACAATCAATCAGTTAGTGTTGGTTCAATTGTCAATTCTTCTTCAGGTGGTAAATCTGAAGTGAATATCGGTTCTGTTGTTAAAGATTAGTCATTTTTAGCGCAGAATTCATGATTATATTAAATAATCATTAATTTTAATAAGCATAGTAATGCTCAATTTCTTTTAAAGAGGAAAAACAATGAAAAACTTAGTTAAAATTAGTGCAGCAGCAATCTTTGCAGCAAGTTTAGCTTTATCTACTAATGCTGCAGTTAAAATTGGTGGTAACAATGTACAAACCACTAATATTCAAGGTGCAGTAGCTAATACAGCAGTTGGTGGTAGTAAAGCAATTCAAAACATTTCATCTAACCACGGTAAAGTAACTATCGGTGGTAACAACGTACAAACTACCAATATCCAAGGTGCAGTAGCGAACACTGCTGTTGGTGGTAGTAAAGCTGTACAAAACTTAAGTTCTAATAGCAGCGAATAGTCATAAATAAATTGGTTATTGGTTATCCAATAACCAATTTTTTATATATTTTAAAATTCTGTTGGGGACAAGTCATGAAAGTTTTTAATATGTTGATGCTATTTGGGGCTTCATGTTTTTTATCTCTTAATGCTTTTGCTGGAAATGGTGAACTCGTACCAAGAAAAGGTTTAGGCCCGTTAGATAAAGCGAAAGTACATGAAGTTCAGGCTCAAAAATGGTCAAGAATAGGCATGGGTATAGAGATGGAAAATGAGGCTGAGGATAGTGTTTCTCAGTATAGTAATACTTCAGGTGGCAGCGCTTTTGGAGGACGTTCTAAAAATTGTTCTACAAATATTGGAAATGTTGCTGCTCAAAAAGGCGCTAGTTCTGGTCGATATGGTCCTAAAAATAAGAATAATAATGTTGTCGTTGTTAAAGGCGATGTAATTAATGTCTGTAAATAATTAATAATAACTTAAGGTATCTTATGAAATTTTCTAGAACTCTTATTTCTTATGTTTTGATTTCTAATCTAGTTGGGTGTTCTTTATCTGCTACAAATCTAAAAGAAGATAGACCATATATTGGCTCAACAACGACTCATAACCTCCCTGCAGTAGAACCAGTTAGATCAATATCAAGTTTTAGTGATAGTTTAAACTGTATGGACGATTTATTACGTCAAAGTAATGTGAGTGAAACAGTTATTGCCGTGAAAACAATTAAAGATCCATCAACGAAAGCTGGTGTGGCAGCAAGTGAAATGATCATGACAGCATTGTCACAAATGTCGAAAACCAGTGGGGCATTTAAAGTCGCTGATTTTGAAATCGATCCTTTAAAACAAGATACCGTTCAGACGTTAACAAATCTTTTATTACCAACGGGAAGTATGCAAATTCCGGCACCTCAACTTTATATTTCTGGGGCAGTATCTTATGTGGATCAAAATGTATTACGTAAGTCTAATAACTTAGGACTTTCTTATGCAGAAGATGGTGAAGTTGGTATTTCAGGTGATTTGATGACAACCGCATTGGGTTTAGAGTTGCATATGGGGGATTTCTTAACCCGTACGCTTTATCCAGGTATTGATTCATCTAATGAAATTGTGGCCGCAGGTAAAGGTCTAGGGTTAGATGCAGGCGCTAAAATTAAGAAAACTGGTGTTCAGTTTTCTTTAGAGCGAGCTCTTTCTCAAGGATTAGGTGGTTCAATGCGAACTCTTGTTGATTTAGGTACGATAGAGTTAGTAGGTAAGTTAACTAAAGTTCCTTACTGGCAATGTTTATCACTTGACCAAGCTCATCCTGAATTCCAACGTGAATTATTAGATTGGTATGGTGGAATGGGAGATAGTAGTAAAGTGAAATTCTTCCAAACCGGCTTGAAAAACTTAGGCTATTACAGTGGTAAAGTAGATGGTAAGAGTTCAAAAGAATTCCGTGAGGCACTATCTGCATTCCAAAAAGATAATAAAGCAACCCCTTCCGGTTTCATTAATTTTGAAAGCTATGAACGCTTAATGAAAAATTATGTAAAAACAGATGCAAATGGTAACTTTAAAAAAGTAGGACTAGAACCATCAGATGATAAAGAAGATCAGCCTCGTGGTGGATATCCAGTCCTAAATTCTGATAAAGATGCACCAATTAATGTTGGGATTAATTTAAATAAATCATCATATCGTCGTGGTGATACATTAGAGTTAGATGTTAATGTCGATAGAGATTCAACTTATTTAGCGTGTTTCTACCAAGACGCATCGAAAAGTATTACTCAGGTTTATCCAAATCCTGTTCAAGGAGAGAGTATAACTTCTAAGAATAATTCGCTAAAAATTCCGGGTTCTGATGCATTTACTTTAAGTTTAAATGAAAAAGGTAAAGAGAGTGTGATGTGTATGGCCTCATATTATAGTGTGGCCGATAAGCTTCAAACTCACTTCGGTGATGCATTTAATCCGCTTAAAGTGAAGGATATGAATGCCTTATCTGAGCAATTAAAAACAATCTTTGGCGATGATTTAAAAGGTATCAAAACAGTTAGTTATCAAGTGAAGTAAACAAATAATCCTGGAGGTCGATATGTCAAAAAAATATTCAACATCTAAATTATTTGTTTATGCCTTACTGGCAGGAATTCCGGTTTCTTACGCTCAAATTGTCATTAATAAACCAATTGAGCCGAAGAGTCCAGCAGTTCAGCAAGAGCAAAATACGGGATTTTCTCTAGCATTTGCTTATGAAAGTTACCGTAATAAGGATTATCAAAATGCTTATGATGAGTTCGAACATTTTGTCTTGCAAAATAATCCAAAGGCGTTAATGGCAAATGCCTATTTGCTATTTAGTGGTAATTTACCGAGAGATTTTGCAAGAGCTAATCAATATTTAGCGCAAGTTGCTTCGCTAAAATATGCCCGAGCAATATATTTGCAAGGTCTATTAGAAAAATACCAAAAAGGTTTAAGCCAATTTAATGCAAAGGCTGAACGATTAGTTAATGATGCTGCGGTGATGGGAGATTATGTCGCAGCTAATGCCTTGGCTAACTTCCATTTTCAAAAAGGGAATTATGCATTAGCACAGCGCTGGAATGAAAAAGCGATTAGTTTAGGAAGCGCTGCTGCAAGACAAAATCAGCGCATTATCTCAAATCGTCAATCTGAGCCAGCCATTCAAACAGTGCCGAAGACTGTTTCTTCACCAGCAAATACTGGTGTGATTGGGGAATTAAGAGAACGCTCTCAAGCTGGTGATGCTGGAGCGAGCTACGACTTGGCGGTTCGCTTCCATAAAGGTGTGGGAGTAGCAGTGAATTTTGGCGAAGCAATTCGGTTATATCAATTAGCTGCAGAGCAGGGCAGTAGCGAAGCACAAAAAGTATTGCCGATCTTGTTATCAAGAAGAACAACGGGTGGCAATATTAATAGTATGTGGATGCAACGAATGTCAAATATGCTTCCAAGTCCTGTAGTAGTTCAACAGGATGCACATCATACACATACAGTTAAAACTGAAAATAATATTGCTGGCTTTGATACAGAAAAAGCCACAAAAGCTATAGCAACCTTGCAGGAAGATGATCCATTAGAAGGGTTATTAACTTTGGAACCAAGTCGTTAATTTATTTAAAGTAAACATGAAGGAAGGTAAACATGAAACACGTTTATTCAAAATTAGCTATCACATTATTTGGTTTTGCAGCATTATCAAGCTATGCGCAAACTGATAATAATCAATCAGTGACAGTCAATGGTAGAATTGTTAATAGCGCAACTGATGGTGGTGAATCAGTACAAACTATCTCGGGTAAAAAAAGTGCGGTCGTAAATGGTACCGTTATTACTCACAACGGTGAAACAACATATATCTCTAGTGGCAGTTCATCTTCAGATAAAGTTAATGCCGCTTTAGGTGGACAAGATTTCTCAGGTCAAGATTTAGCAGGGCAATCATTTACCAATTCAGATCTTGCTAATGCAAACTTCAGCAATGCAAATTTACAAGGGGCAGATTTCACAAATACAAATTTAAGTGGGGCTAACTTTCATAAAGCTAACTTAAAAGGCGCTAATTTGACCAATTCGAACTTAGCAGGTGCAGATCTTACTGGTGCCAATTTAAAAGGTGCAATTAAAACAAATATCAATACTCGAGGAGCAAAAACTAAGGGAACAATTTGGCGATAAGTGATATATAAAAAACAGGCTTTAGAGCCTGTTTTTTTATTCGCTTTTATTTTTACAAAAAAAAAGCAAACGTTTGCGCTAAAAGTGCGGTACAATATCCACCGATTTTTTATTCTTATAATTAAAGGTGCAAGCAATGACACAACTTAGTCTAAAAAAAATCTATTCGGGAAAAGTGCGTGATCTTTATGAGATCGATGATAAACGGATGTTAATGGTAGCCAGTGACCGTTTGTCCGCATTTGATGTGATTTTAGATGATCCTATCCCACGTAAAGGTGAAATCCTGACTCAAATTTCCAATTTCTGGTTCAATAAGTTAGCCCATATTATGCCGAATCATTTTACGGGTGATTCAATTTATGATGTGTTACCAAAAGAGGAAGCTGATTTAGTAAAAGATCGCGCAGTGGTTTGCAAACGTTTGAATCCAATTAAAATTGAGTCTATCGTGCGTGGTTATTTAACAGGTAGCGGGCTAAAAGATTATAAGCAAACAGGGACCATTTGTGGCTTGAAATTACCGGAAGGATTAGTTGAGGCAAGTAAATTACCTGAACCGATTTTTACGCCATCAAGTAAAGAAGAATTGGGTAATCACGATATCAATATCAGCTATGAACAATGTGAAAAAGCTATTGGCGCAGAGTTAGCGGCACAAGTGAGAGAAAAAGCGATTGCACTTTATACTGAGGCAGCAAAATATGCGCTGACTAAAGGTATTATTATTTGTGATACCAAATTTGAATTTGGTTTAGATGAAAAGGGCACGCTCACTTTGATGGATGAGGTATTAACACCGGATTCTAGCCGTTTTTGGTCAGTTGATACTTATAAAGAAGGCACAAATCCACCGTCATTTGATAAGCAATTTGTACGAGATTGGTTAGAACAAAGTGGTTGGAATAAACAACCACCAGCACCGAAAGTACCAAAAGAAGTGATTGAAAAAACAGTGGCTAAATATCAAGAGGCTTTGGATTTATTAACAAAATAACATTAACAAACTCCCTGCTATGCTTTAGAATAGCAGGGATTTTTATGGATAAAATATTGTGAATAAAAGAGTATGAAATCTGTTGCGATAGTTGGTTTAGGTTGGTTAGGCTTACCGCTGGCGCTGCACTTAAAAGAACTTGGTTGGTGTGTAAAAGGCTCAAAACAATCCCCTGATGATTCTCAGAAATTGCATCAGCTAGGTATTGAAACTTATCCTTTTTCGCTTTCTGATGAAATGAAACGTTTACCAGACCATATTCGCCCTCTTTTTAATGTAGATGCTCTCATTATCACCCTACCACCTAGCAGTTTTTCTTCTCAACAGTATTGTGAATATCTTGCTTTTTTAACTAATCAAACCAAGACACAAGGTGTACAGCATTTGATTTTTACCAGTTCAACTTCTGTTTTTCCCAATATTTCGGGGCGATTTGATGAAAGTTCTCAACTTTCAACTGAAACAGAAATGGGTAAAACACTGATACAAGCAGAACAGTGCTTGTTCCAATCAGGAATATCGCATTGCGATATTCTTCGACTAGCCGGATTAATTGGTAAACAACGCCATCCTATTAAATTCTTAGCAGGAAAACGCAATTTAAAACAGGGCAATTCGCCTGTTAATTTGGTGCATCTAGAGGATTGCATTCAAGCTATTACAGCCTTACTCATGAATCCAAATGGATTGCGAACTTACCATCTTTGCGCGCCAATTCATCCTACTCGAGCAGAATATTACACAAAAGCAGCAGTATTTTATGATTTATCCATACCACAATTTGAATGTAGTGATTCGGATCCGAAACGAATCATTATGGCAGATAAAATTTGTCGAGATTTAGGCTTCGCTTATCGTTATCCAAATCCCGATGATATGTTAGAAAAGCGCAGTGATTTTTGACCGCACTTTTTAAAGACTCACTCACCATAACCACAATGAAGGAAATAAAATATGTCAAATACGATTCTGCAACATTTACCTAAAGGTCAAAAAGTTGGTATCGCTTTTTCAGGCGGGCTAGATACCAGTGCGGCATTACTTTGGATGCGTCAAAAAGGTGCAGTACCTTATGCTTATACAGCAAACTTAGGTCAACCAGATGAAGATGATTACAATGCAATTCCCAAAAAAGCAATGGAATATGGTGCGGAAAATGCGCGTTTAGTGGATTGTCGTGCGCAGTTAGCCCATGAAGGGATTGCGGCTATTCAATGTGGTGCATTCCATATTTCTACTGGTGGAGCAACCTATTTCAATACCACACCACTTGGTCGAGCGGTAACAGGTACGATGCTTGTTGCAGCAATGAAAGAAGATGATGTGAATATCTGGGGTGATGGTTCAACTTTCAAAGGTAACGATATTGAGCGTTTTTACCGTTATGGCTTATTAACCAACCCAAATTTAAAAATTTACAAACCATGGCTAGATCAACAATTCATCGATGAGTTGGGCGGTCGTTTTGAAATGTCACAATTCTTAATCGCAAATGGTTTTGACTACAAAATGTCGGTAGAAAAAGCGTATTCAACTGACTCTAATATGTTAGGTGCGACACACGAAGCGAAAGACTTAGAAGAATTAAGCACTGGTATTAAAATTGTGAAACCAATTATGGGCGTGGCATTTTGGGATGAAAATGTTCAAGTAAAACCAGAAGTGGTGACTGTTCGTTTTGAAGAGGGTGTGCCGGTTGCATTAAACGGTAAAACATTTGATAACGTGGTGGAGCTTTTCTTAGAAGCAAATCGCATTGGTGGTCGTCATGGTTTAGGCATGTCAGACCAAATTGAAAACCGTATTATTGAAGCAAAATCACGTGGTATTTATGAAGCACCTGGAATGGCATTATTCCACATTGCTTATGAGCGTTTAGTGACCGGTATTCACAATGAAGATACTATTGAACAATATCGTATCAACGGTTTACGTTTAGGTCGTTTGTTATACCAAGGTCGTTGGTTTGATCCACAAGCGTTAATGTTACGTGAAACCGCACAACGTTGGGTCGCTCGTGCGGTGACTGGTGAAGTGACATTAGAACTTCGTCGTGGTAATGACTACTCAATCTTAAATACTGAATCACCAAACTTAACTTATGCAGCAGAACGTTTAAGTATGGAAAAAGTGGAAAATGCACCATTTGATCCAATCGATCGTATTGGTCAATTAACCATGCGTAATTTAGACGTAGCAGATACGCGCGGAAAATTAAGTATCTATTCTCAAGTAGGTCTCTTAACTGCAGGGAAAGATTCAGTTTTACCGCAATTAGGTAAAAAATAATTTTCTCCTTTAAATATAAGAAGTGCGGTCGATTTTGACCGCACTTTTAGTAGAAATAATAAAAAACCTTAGGTTTTAGCCTAAGGTTTTTGTTTTTTAGCAAGAATTATTTTTTCTCTTCACATTTGTTGATATCACTACATTTGCCGTAGAGATATAAACTGTGTGCTTTTAATTTGATGCCATGTTGTTCACTGATTTCTTTTTGACGTTGTTCAATAATGTTATCAGTAAACTCAAATACTTTGCCACAATCTTCACAGATAATGTGATCGTGGTGTTCTGTTGGCGCAAGCTCAAAAACAGATTTGTTGCCTTCAAAATTATGGCGAATCAAAATATGCGCTTCATCAAATTGGTTAAGCACGCGATATACAGTTGCAAGGCCAATATCACTGCCTTGCTCTAACAAGATTTTATATACTTCTTCAGCTGAGAAATGTTCATGTTTATGCTCTTGCATTAATGCAAGGATAGTGAGCCGAGGTTCAGTAATTTTTAATCCAGCTTTTTTGAGTAATTTGATGTTTTCTTCAGACATAATGTTCCCTTAAATTTGCTAAATTAGAGATGGTTAAGCTAATTCTGCTAAACACATTTCATCGTAGATTTGTTTTGTCCATTTCTCTACGCGTTCTGCAGTAAGTTCAGGTTGACGATCTTCATCAATACATAAACCGATAAAGTTTCCATCATCTAATAATGCCTTTGATGATTCAAAGGTATAACCATCCGTTGGCCAGTTCCCTACAATAATCGCACCGCGTGGTTCAACGATATCTCGTACTGTACCGATCGCATCACAGAAATAATCTGCGTAGTCTTCCTGATCGCCACAGCCAAAGATACCGACTAATTTGTCAGTAAAATCAATTTCTTCTAGAGTTGGGAAAAAATCATCCCAGTCAGCTTGTGCTTCACCGTAATACCAAGTTGGAATACCGAAAAGTAAAAAATCATAACCTTCGATATCTTCTTTAGAGCTTTTTGCAATGTCACGAATATCAACGAGTTCGTTGCCTAATTGCTTTTGAATCATTTTTGCAATGTTTTCTGTATTACCTGTGTCACTACCGTAAAATAAACCGACAACTGCCATTGTTCTTTCCTTTTGAAATAAAATTAGGTGAGTAGAAAAAAAGATGAGGGATCAAAGCCCCACAATTTGTGCGAACTATAACATAAATGAATTCTCATTTGAATAGAATAATTCTCATTTAAAACGATTAATTCTTATTTAGAAACCTATCAATAGCACGTATCACAAAATCAGGTTTTTCGGCATGAACCCAGTGCCCACAACCATTGATGGTGAAGGAGGTCGCATTCGGGAATTGTTTTAGAATGGTTTCGGTATATTCAGGTTTAATATAAGATGAAAGCCCACCTTTGATGAAGAGTGTAGGCGTATTAGCGAAGACCTCTTGCCAATCCATTAGCTCCGAATAATGTTCAAAAAGTGCGGTCAAATTGAAACGAAAATATTCACTTGAAGTAGGCTCAAAAGATTTCAACATAAATTGCACCACACTCGGATCGGCAATTTCAGTTTCTAAAATAGGCTTAGCTTGTTGACGAGTTTGTGGCTGCGCTTTTTTCACGGCAAACAAACCACGGAACACATCATCATGTCCAGCACTGCTATTTGCGACTGGGGCAATATCAATGACGATCAATTTTTCCACACGTTGTGGTTGAAGAGCGGTCATTTTCATGGCCGTTTTTCCACCCATTGAATGACCAATTAAGATAACCTTATCTAATTGAAGGTGATCGATAAGTTGCCATACATCATCAGCTATGACATAGTAATTCATTGTTTCTGAATGAAAACTATGTCCATGATTACGTAAATCTACGCGTAAAATATTATAGTTATCGCTAAATGCACGCGCGATGACGCCAAGATTATTCATATCCCCAAACAAGCCATGAATGAAAACTAAAGTAGGCGAATTAATTGATTGTTTTGCTTGGTGAAATTGATGGTTTAATAATTGGGAAGATGACATATATTTTGCGTGAGAATTTGGTTAGAAATCGTTATAATGGACGAAAATTTTAGCAAACGGAGAGAAAAAAATGAAGATAATTGAAGTCGATGAAGAATTATATCAATACATTGCGGCACAAACTCAATCTATTGGAGAAAGTGCGTCTGATATTCTTCGCCGTTTGTTGAATTTACCCACTCACGCAACAAGCTCGGTTGATTTCTTTGAATCAGTCACGTCAGCTGAAACGCCAAAAAGTGCGGTGCATTCTGAGCCTGTTTTAACGGAAAAAACAACCGAAGCATCACAACCAAAAGTTGAGCCTGTCGAACCACCAAAAGCAGTGAAAAAACAATCAGATGAAGCAATCAATCACATTGTTGATAAAGTGCGTGCACTCTTGAATTCTGCTGAATTTAAAGAAGAGCCAAAAGCAGTTGTGCGTTTTTTAAGTATATTACGTACGCTTTATCGTACCAATCCAGAAAGCTTTGCACAGGCAACCGAAAGCTTGCAAGGCCGTACTCGTGTGTATTTTGCTCGTGATGAAGGAACGTTGCTTGTAGCGGGTAATCACACTAAACCAAAACAAATTCCTGACACACCATATTGGGTGATTACCAATACCAATAGTAATCGTAAGATGCTCATGCTAGAAGGGGCGATGCAATCTATGCATTTGCCGGAATATTTAATTGACGAAGTTCGCCCTTATTTCGTTAGTAACTAATTCGATGCAAAAATTCCCTTGGCAAGCATTTGCCCAAAATTCAGCGTATGCAGATCAGATCGCGTTGCGAAATTCGCAGGGCGATCCTTTTACTTGGGTGGAACTTGCTGAGAAAATTAATCAAGTGGAAGCCTTTCTTTTACAACAAGGTGTGACAGCGCAAAGTGCGGTCGCTTTTTGTGGTAAAAATTCAGAACAGATCTTATTTCTCTATTTAGCGGTCATTCAGCTAGGCGCAAAAATTTTAGGTATCAATCCGGCATTTCCTCAAGAAAAAAGAGAAGAGTTGTGCCAAGTGTATGGTGTGGATTTTTGTTATCAAAGCGAAGATATTCGCTATTTAGTTACTAAAGTATTACCCGAACATAAAGCGAATTTTACAAAAGCAGCCACGATGACGCTCACATCGGGTTCGACTGGTTTGCCTAAGGCGGTGGTGCATAATATTTCTGCTCATTTAGCTAATGCGGAAGGCGTTTGTGCCTTAATGAATTTTGGCAAAGATCAATCATGGCTACTTTCTTTACCGCTTTATCATGTTTCTGGACAAGGTATTGTGTGGCGTTGGCTTTACGCAGGGGCAACCTTAGTTTTACCGAAAGAAGATTTTTATCAATCTATTGGTGAGGTTTCCCATGTTTCTCTCGTGCCAACTCAATTACAACGTTGGTTTGATTATTTGGTAGAGCATCCTCAATCTATTCATACGCAAGCGGCATTATTGGGTGGAACGCAAATCCCTGTTAAATTAACCCAAGCATTAAATGAATTAGGGATTCGAAGTTATTCAGGTTATGGTATGACCGAAATGGCTTCTACCGCATTCGCTAAACAATCAGATGGAAAAATAGGTGTGGGGCAGCCTTTGCTTGGTAGAGAGTTCAAGTTAGTGAATGAAGAAGTTTGGTTAAAAGGTGCCGGGCTTGCCATGGGATATTGGCGCAATGGGTGTGTTGACCCACTAACTAATGTTGAAGGTTGGTTCCAAACCAAAGATAAAGGTCAATGGCTTGATGATGAATTAGTCATTCAAGGCCGATTGGATAATATGTTTATTTCTGGCGGTGAAAATATTCAGCCGGAAGAAATTGAAAAAGTGATTGCACAATCAGATTTAGTGAAGCAAGTCTTTGTTTTGCCTAAACATGATGAGGAATTTGGCCATCGTCCTGTCGCGATTGTTGAATTTCATACCTCATTTAATGAAAGTGCGGTTGAATCTCTCAACGTTTTTTTACAAGGGCGATTGGAACGATTTAAGCAACCCGTTGCCTACTATGAACTCCCGAAGGATTTAATCCAAGGGGCAATAAAGATTTCTCGCAAAGCACTCGCCGATTGGCTGTCGCAAAAATAGGAAAGTTAGTTTAATGAAAAAAATCTCTCGTGTTTTGACCGCACTTGGTCTTTCATTTGTTTTTACGCTGGCACTTTCTCAGCCTGTTTGGGCAGAGAATAGTAATGCTGATTTACCGTCGGAAAAAACGCTAAAAAGTGAATTAGCCGAGGTACAAAAATTACCGGATGGTGATGAAAAGACAAATAATATTGCGACAATCCAGGCTTCGCTTGATTTCTTGCAACAAATTCAAACACAGCAAAAAAATAATAACGATTTGCAGGATACGCTTATTGATGCAGATTCTGAAATTCAGAAGAATAGTGCTGATCTTCAAAATCTTAAAAAACAGCTAAGCACGCCAAGTAACACCGATTATGCTTCACAAAGCTTAGCCAATCTACAGGCTCAAGTTGAGAAACTGACCAATCAACAACAAGATGCCCAATCTGCATTAAGTGCGGTGAATACGCAACTTGCAGGGCAGAGCTCTGTGTCGGAACGTGCTCAAACAGCCTTAACAGATAATGTTAAACGTACGCAAGAATTGAATCAGAAATTAGCTGATCCAACGACAAGTTCACTATTAAAACAGCAAATTCAGCTTGAATTACAACTGATTGAGCTAAAAAATATCTATAATCAAGTGCTGTTAAAAAATAGCGATCAGTTGACTGTGCTTTATCGAAGTCGATATGAGTTATTAAATACTCGTGTTCAAGCATTGCAGCAACAAATTGCAGCCATTCAAGAAGCGATTAATCAAAAGAATTTGGCTAAAACACAAAACCAAGTTGAGCAAGCACAACAACAAAGCCAAAATGTTGAGCAAAATCCGTTGATTCAGAAAGAATTGAATTTGAATGCGCAGCTTAGCCAATATTTACTTGAGCAAACAGAGAAAACCAATACATTAACGCAAGATGAATTACGCATGCGAAATGTGTTGGATAACTTAACGCAGACACAACGTACCATTGATGAGCAAATCAGTGCGTTACAAGGCACGTTGGTGCTTTCTCGCATTATTCAGCAACAAAAACAAAAATTACCGACCAATTTAAATATTCAAGGTCTTTCAAAGCAAATTGCGGATTTGCGTGTACAGATCTTCGATATTACGCAAAAACGTAATGAGCTTTATGATATTGATGCCTACATCAGTAAAATTGAGCAGGATGAAAACAAATCGTTTACACCGGCGGAAAAAGCACAATTAACCAATTTATTGACAGAACGTCGAAAAGTGGCTTCTGATTTGATTAAGTCATTGAATAATCAGTTAAATTTGGCGATTTCCTTAGAGCTAACCCAGCAACAAATTACACAAATCAGTGATCAGATCCAGTCTAAACTTGATCAACAAAGTTTCTGGGTAAAAAGTAATAACCCAATTAATCTAGATTGGTTCAAGAAATTACCGATGTCACTCAAAGCGCAATTTGATGGTATTGGTAAAAAATTAGGTTTTCCAACAAACTTTGATAATTTGCCGTATTTACTCACTTATGTCTTTATTTTGTTTGTGATTGGTGGGTTGATTTTCAAATTTAAAGAATCGATTAAACAACGTTTGAGCGTGATTAATGGCGAAATTAATAAGCTTCGTTCTGATAGCCAGTGGCATACGCCGCTTGCGTTATTTTATACGGCGCTTTTATCGTTATCAGGTACCCTTTGGTTTTTAGCAGCTTGCCAACTTTTAGGCTTTTTCTTTGTAAAAAATCCACAAGAGTTTTGGGAATGGTCGCTCAGTATGGCGGGCTATTGGTGGTTCTTTAGTTTTGTTTTAGCTATTCTTCGTCCGAATGGTATTTTAGTACGCCATTTTGGTTTTGCTAAAGAGAGTGCAGCGAGCCTACAAGACGTCACGAAACGTATTATTGTTTCTGTTGTGTTATTACTGAATACGTCAATTTTCAGTAATGTCATGGATACAGGTTTAGCAAATGACGTATTGGGTGAAATTAATACCATTGTTGCTTTGCTTTTCTGCATTGTAATTATTGCACCACGTTTTATTCGTACTGAAAAATCATTGAGTTCAACGACAACAGATAAGCGTGATAGAACCATTTTCAAAATTGTACGAATCTTATTGCAATTGGTCCCTGTTATTTTAATTACACTAATTGCTTTAGGCTATTATTACACCGCCTTAAATTTAATTACGCATATTATTAATACCTACATTGCATGGGTGGTGTGGTCGTTGGTGCGTCATACAATTTATCGTGGTGTCACCGTAGCATCAAGACGTTTAGCTTATCGTCGTTTACAAGAAAAACGTCAGCAAAAACAACAAGATTCAAGTGATGCTTCAGCCTCTGATGATGTGGTCGTGATTACCGAACAAGAAGAGGGATTGGACTTAAATGAAGTGCGTAGCCAGTTACTACGCTTTGCCGATCTCTTTATTTGGACCGCACTTTTTGTCATCTTTTATTATGTCTGGTCAGATTTAGTTACGGTGGTAAGTTATTTGCGTGATATTACCTTGTGGCAACAAACTTCAACAACTGAAGCGGGCGTGGTGACCGAAACGATTTCACTCTTTAACTTGATTGTTGCGTTAATCATTGTTGTGATTACCTATATTTTAGTGCGTAATATTCAAGGTATTTTAGAAATATTACTCTTCTCCCGAGTGAAACTTTCACAAGGTACGCCTTATACCATTACAACATTATTAACCTATATCTTGGTTGCAGTGGGTGGCGCATGGGCATTTTCTACCCTTGGGATGTCATGGTCTAAATTACAATGGTTATTTGCTGCCCTTTCCGTTGGTCTCGGTTTTGGTATGCAGGAAATTTTTGCGAACTTTGTTTCCGGCATCATTTTATTATTTGAGCGTCCAATTCGTGTGGGCGATACTGTGACAATTAACGATGTAACAGGTACAGTAGCGAAAATCCGTATTCGCGCCATTACGATGATCGATCCGGATCGAAAAGAAGTGATTGTGCCAAATAAATCCTTTGTAACCGGACAAGTGACTAACTGGGCATTATCTAACACCGTTACTCGTTTGGTTATATCCGTTGGGGTGGCTTATGGATCAGATTTAGAGTTGGTGAAACGTTTATTATTGCAAGCTGCAAATGAGCAACCAAGCGTCTTAAAAGATCCAGAACCAAGAGCATTATTCTTAACCTTTGGGGCAAGTACGTTAGATCACGAATTACGTGTTTATGTGGGTCAAGTGTCTGAGCGAAATGATACGCTTGATGCACTTAATCGCCGCGTAAATCAGTTATTTGCTGAAAATAATATTGATATTGCATTCAACCAATTAGATATCTTTATCAAAAACAAAGATACAGGCGAAGAGATTCCATTTATTGATGTGGCAAAATTAGCCAAAAATCATTAATTAAAGAGAGAGAATATGGCAGGGAATACTATCGGACAACTTTTTCGTGTGACGACCTTTGGGGAGTCACATGGTATTGCATTAGGCTGTATCGTAGATGGCGTACCGCCGAATCTTGAATTATCGGAAGCGGATATTCAACCTGATTTAGATCGTCGTAAACCGGGTACCTCGCGTTATACCACACCACGTCGTGAAGACGATGAAGTACAGATTTTATCTGGGGTGTTTGAAGGTAAAACAACCGGTACCAGCATTGGGATGATCATTAAAAATGGAGATCAACGTTCACAAGATTATGGTGATATCAAAGATCGTTTCCGTCCTGGGCATGCGGATTTTACCTATCAACAAAAATACGGTATTCGTGATTATCGCGGAGGTGGACGCTCTTCTGCGCGTGAAACCGCCATGCGTGTTGCTGCAGGAGCGATTGCGAAGAAATATTTACGTGAACAGTTTGGCATTGAAGTACGTGGCTTTTTGAGTCAAATTGGCGAAGTGAAGATTGCACCACAGACTATCGATAAAATTGATTGGGATAAAGTGAATAGCAATCCATTTTTCTGTCCAGATGAAAGTGCGGTCGAAAAATTTGATGAATTAATCCGTGAATTGAAAAAAGAAGGCGATTCGATTGGCGCCAAACTAACCGTGATTGCAGAGAATGTTCCTGTTGGTTTAGGAGAGCCTGTTTTTGATCGACTTGATGCCGATTTAGCCCATGCCTTAATGGGGATTAATGCCGTTAAAGGCGTAGAGATTGGCGATGGTTTTGCGGTGGTTGAACAGCGTGGCAGTCAACATCGTGATGAAATGACACCAAATGGTTTTGAAAGCAACCATGCTGGTGGTATTTTAGGGGGCATTAGCTCTGGGCAGCCAATTATTGCGACCATTGCATTAAAACCAACATCCAGTATTACCATTCCAGGACGCTCGATTAATTTAGAAGGTGATCCTGTCGAAGTGGTGACAAAAGGCCGTCATGATCCTTGTGTCGGTATCCGAGCAGTCCCTATTGCAGAGGCAATGGTCGCGATTGTGTTACTCGACCATTTATTGCGTTTTAAGGCGCAATGCAGATAACTCTTTTAAATTAAGCTTATTTTTTCTTTTATTGAAGATAAGGTCATTCGTTTTAGGAAATCTTATGAATAAATCTTTAGCAAAATTACTTTCAAGTGCGGTTGTTTTAGGGAGTGTTTTTTTCTCGTTACAAACAATGGCATCACCACAAGATTGGCAACGTATTAAACGTCCAATTCCAGCAACAGACGGTAAAGCGAATCCAATTGGTAGCTATTCGAATGGTTGTATTATCGGAGCGGAGCCATTGCCTTATAAAGGTGAGGGATACCAAGTCATTCGTATGAATAAAAACCGCTATTATGGTCATCCGGATATGATTGCTTACTTACAGCGTCTTGGACAAAAGGCGAAGTCAGCAGGCTTACCAACGATGTTAGTTGGGGATATTGCTATGCCAGGCGGTGGTCGCTTTTTAACGGGGCATGCAAGCCATCAAATGGGATTAGATGCGGATATTTGGTTGCGTATGGGCACCATGACAGACAGTGAAGCACTAAATTCAGATGGAAAAGGCTTGCTTGTGGTGAATCGTCAAACACAACGTGTTGATGAAAATGTGTGGAATAACAATCACGCCACGTTAATTAAACTGGCGGCGCAAGATCCCAAAGTGACCCGTATTTTTGTGAACCCCGCGATTAAATTAAAACTTTGTCAAACTGCAGGAGACGATCGTGCTTGGTTACACAAAATTCGCCCATGGTTTGGACATGACTCACACTTCCACGTGCGTATTGCTTGTCCGAAAGATGCCGCTTATTGTGAAGATCAAGCACCTGTACCAGCAGGCGATGGTTGTGGTGATGAACTTTATTCTTGGTTTGAACCCGCAAAACCAGGTTCAGGCTCTTCTAAACCAAAAGTGACACCACCAGAACCGTTTTTATGCCAACAAGTGTTGAGTTCGCCAAATAGTAGCGAATGGTTAGAGTAGGAGTGAAATCATGGAATTGGGGATTGATATATTAGCCATGCTTTTTGCTGCTGCCTTTATTGCCGCATTTATTGATGCGATAGCGGGTGGCGGAGGCTTAATTACAATCCCTGCCTTATTAATGACAGGTATGCCACCAGCAATGGCATTAGGCACGAATAAATTACAAGCATTCGGCGGTGCATTGTCGGCAAGTATTTATTTTCTGCGTAAAAGAGCGGTCAATTTACCAGAGTTTTCTTTCATCTTACTGGTGATTTTTATCGGCTCGGTGATTGGTACGTTACTCATACAAAATTTAGATGCATCATTAATTAAAAAAGGGCTTCCATTTCTCATTTTAGCGATCGGCTTATACTTTTTATTTACGCCTAAATTGGGCGAAAGTGATCGCAAACAACGAATTTCTTACGGTGTTTTTGCATTATGTTTTGGTTCATTACTGGGGTTTTATGACGGCTTTTTCGGGCCGGGAACAGGTTCATTAATGAATCTTGCTTGTGTGACGTTACTTGGATTTAACCTCACTAAAGCGACGGCGCATGCCAAAGTGATGAATTTAACCTCAAATTTAGCCTCATTAATTTTTTTTCTAATTGGTGGTCATGTGCTTTGGACTGTCGGTTTAGTGATGATGGCAGGAAGCCTGATAGGTGCAAATTTAGGGGCTAAAATGGTGATGGCAAAAGGCAAACAACTGATTAGACCGATGGTGGTGATTATGTCATTTATCATGACGATAAAAATGGCGTATGATCAAGGTTGGTTTCATTTTTAACAATTGATTATGACAGATTCTCAGAAAAAATTACGTATTACGGCACGAACGGGTTATGAACCACATTTTTCATGGTCATATTTGCACCCGAAAAATTGGGGCATTTGGCTTGGTATTTTTGTGCTTTTGTTACTTGCTTTTGTGCCGTTTCGTTTACGCGATAAAATGGCCGAGAAACTGGCGCGTGCGCTGACGAAAAAAATTGGTAAACCACGTATTCGTGCCGAGATTAATTTGAAACTTTGTTTTCCAGATTGGACGGATGAGCAACGTAACAAAGTAATTGAAGAGATGTTTGTGACAGTCGCACAAGTAATGCTCGGTATTGGTGAAATTGCCATTCGTTCTAAAAAACATTTACAGAAACGTAGCGAATTCATTGGCCTTGAGCATATCAAGCAAGCGAAAGCCGAAGGGCATAACATCATTTTAATGGTGCCACATGGTTGGGCGATTGATGCCTCTGGCATTATTTTGCATACACATGGCATGCCGATGACATCAATGTATAACCCTCACCGAAATCCATTAGTAGATTGGTTATGGACTTTAGCTCGTCAGCGTTTTGGCGGGAAAATGCATGCTCGCCAAAATGGGATTAAGCCGTTTTTAGCGCATATCAAGCAAGGTCAAATGGGATACTATCTTCCAGATGAGGATTTTGGTGCCGAGCAAAGTGTCTTTGTGGATTTCTTTGCCACTTATAAAGCCACCCTTCCTGGGTTAAATAAAATGGCGAAATTAGCAAAAGCGGTCGTTATTCCAATGTTCCCACGCTATAACGCTAAGAGTGGGAAGTATGAAATGGAAATTCGCCCACCGATGCAATTAAGCGAAGACCCTGAGCAATCAGCCCGTGCGATGAACGAGGAGATTGAATATTTTGTTACACCAACCCCCGAACAATATGTCTGGATTTTACAGCTTCTTCGTACCCGAAAAGACGGGGAAGATATTTACCCAGATTAATTCATTTTATTTATAAAAGTGCGGTCAAAATTCACCGCACTTTTGTATTTTTATATGCTAGAATGCGAGCCTAAAAACAGGATTTTTTCTTACTCTTTTTTGAGCAATTATTTATGAACAAACAACTTGAATTAATCAAATCTTCTATCAAATCTATCCCAAATCATCCAAAAGAAGGCATCATTTTCCGTGATATCACGAGTTTACTCGAAGTGCCTGCGGCTTTCAAAGCCACAATCGATTTGATCGTTGAAAAGTATAAAGATCAAGGTCTTACAAAAGTCATTGGTACCGAGTCTCGCGGATTCATTTTTGGTGCGCCAGTTGCATTAGCATTAGGCTTGCCATTTATCCCCGTTCGTAAACCGGGCAAATTACCTCGTGAAGTGATTGCACAGTCTTATCAATTAGAATACGGTCAAGACACCCTTGAATTGCACACTGATGCGATTTCACAAGGCGATAATGTGTTAATCATTGATGACTTGTTGGCAACAGGTGGTACAGTTGAAGCTACCGTGAAATTAGTTCAACGTTTAGGTGGTGAAGTGAAACATGCTGCCTTTGTGATTAATTTGCCAGAATTAGGGGGCGAAAAACGCTTACGTGATTTAGGCATTGATTGCTACACCTTAGTGAATTTTGAAGGCCATTAATTTTTAAAGAGATGCAATGAGCTACCAAGTTTTAGCCAGAAAATGGCGACCAAAAAACTTTTCTGAAGTAGTGGGGCAAAGCCATGTACTCACTGCTTTGGAAAACGGTTTAAAAGAAAACCGTTTGCATCATGCTTATTTATTTTCCGGCACCCGTGGCGTGGGTAAAACCTCTATTGCTCGTTTATTTGCGAAAGGCTTGAACTGCGTAAACGGTATTACTGCCGATCCTTGCGGTGAATGTGAAAACTGCAAAGCGATCGAAGCTGGCAACTTTATTGATTTAATTGAAATCGATGCGGCTTCTCGTACCAAAGTAGAAGATACGCGTGAGTTATTAGACAATGTGCAATATAAGCCGGTAGTAGGGCGTTATAAAGTCTATCTTATCGATGAAGTGCATATGCTTTCCCGCCATTCTTTCAATGCGTTGTTAAAAACCTTGGAAGAACCACCTGAATATGTGAAATTTCTACTCGCGACAACGGATCCGCAAAAATTGCCAATTACGATTTTATCCCGTTGTATGCAATTTCATCTCAAAGCATTAGATGAACCGCAAATTTCAGCACATCTTAATCGGGTGCTTACTGCCGAAAATATTTCCTTTGATGCGCCAGCATTAGATAAATTAGCCAAAGCAGCACAGGGTAGTATTCGTGATAGCTTAAGTTTAACGGATCAAGCCATTGCCATGGGCAACGGTAAGGTTTCTACCGATGTGGTGAATACTATGCTTGGGCTGTTAGATGAAGACCAACCGATTGAAATCATTTACGCCTTACATCAAGGTAACGGTGAGCGTTTAATGAAAACCATCCAAACGGTGGCAGAAAAAGCGGGCGATTGGGATGAGTTACTGGCAGAAACGGCTGAGAAATTGCATCAAATTGCGTTAATGCAGCTACTTGCTAAAAATGCCACGGATGAAAACGATCACTTAGGTTTTCTAGCCAAACATATTTCACCGGAAGACGTACAATTCTTCTATCAAGTGATTGTATCGGGTCGAAAAGAATTAGCTTCAGCGCCAAATCGTCGAATTGGTGCAGAAATGACATTATTGAGGGCATTGGCATTCCACCCAAAGTTCCTTACGGCAGCACAAACGCCTAAACAAGGCGGGCTATCCCCTGAAAATACACAGAAAAGTGCGGTTGAAAATCAGCCTGTTTCTGGGTATGTGGATATGCCGGTGCTGTCGCAAAACATCAAAGCAAATTATTCTGCACAAGCGCAAAAGCCGATGGCTCAATCAGCTGTTGTGCATTCTTCACCTTCTCAACCTGTTTCCACGCAAACCACATCTTCATTGAATTTAGCTAGCCTTGCTGCGCTAGAGGCATTGAATCAATTAACGCAAATTGAGCAATCAGAGCGCCAACATCATCATGATGAACAGCAAGCCGCCGTAGAAGAAACCTTACATCATCTCCAAGAGTTGGATGAGCAAAAAAATTCACCAAAAATGACCGCACTTCCTGTGCGAGAAATGACCCCACCAAAAGCGACGCAAACGAAAAAAGTAGCGGTGTCAAATCCAATGACTCAACAAGCAGAAGCGTTAAAGCAAAGTGTTGAGACGGTTGAAAATACCATTGATGACAATGCTGAAATGGACGCGGAAGAGCAGGAAATTCTGGATGCGGAAACTTACCGTTGGGAGTGGAGTAATCCGGATTTAGCTAAAGTGGATAGCGGTGTGCGACCTTCTGATATTAAACAGGCGATTTTAAAAGATGTGACACCAGAATTGCGTGAGAAAATTATTCAAATTACGCAAAAACAAGATCCTTGGACGGATATCGTTGAACGCTCTGGCGTGATTGGTTTTTCAAAAGAGTTAGCATTAAATTGTTTCATCAAGTCGCAAACAGAAGATGAAATTCAACTTGGGCTTCATTCTGAAAAAGCCCATTTAAAACAAGATCGAAATATTAAAAATTTAGTGGATCATCTTGAACGTTTATATGAAAAACCAGTCAAATTGTCGATTTTTGTTGAAGATTCCGATGTTTTAACACCGATGGATTATCGTAAAAAGGTTTATCAAGACTTGCGTGAACAGGCACGTACGGATTTACAGCAAGATAAAAAACTGCTTTTATTGCAAAAAGAGTTTGATGCGAAGTTGGATGTCGAAAGCATTCGACCAGTTTAAAACTCATTTCTCTAAATTTTAACTTTATAAAGGAAAGAATATGGCGTTTAGCTCTCTTTTTACTCTTATTGATGACATTGCATCGATTCTTGATGATGTCGCCTTGATGACCAAAATGGCAGCTAAGAAAACCGTTGGCGTGGTAGGCGATGACTTAGCCTTAAATGCTAATCAGGTAACAGGGGCATCTTCCGATCGTGAATTACCCATTGTTTGGGCTGTCACCAAAGGATCGTTAGTCAATAAAATCATTTTAATTCCAATTGCTTTACTGCTTTCTGCGTTTTTACCTTGGTTGATCGTGCCACTTTTGATGATAGGTGGGGCATATTTGTGTTTTGAAGGTGTAGAGAAAATTCTACATAAATTTATTGCTCATGAAGAGCACGAAGAAAAAACAACCTTTAATGAAGCCGCTAAAATTAAAGGGGCAATTCGTACGGATTTTGTTCTTTCTGCTGAAATTATTATTATTGCATTGGGCGAATTAACCGAAGCGAGCTTGCTGACTCGCATCATTTCTCTTTCGATAGTGGGTATCGGAATTACTATTTTTGTTTATGGCTTGGTCGCATTGATTGTTAGAGCGGATGATTTCGGCTTATACCTTATCAAAAAAGGGGGCGTAGCGAAGTCAATCGGGAATGCAATTTTAGCGATTATGCCAAAATTTATGCGTTCACTTAGTTTTATCGGTACGCTTGCGATGTTCTTAGTCGGTGGCGGTATTTTTGTGCATAATGTGGATTTTATTCATCATTTGCTCGCTGATTATCAATTAGCAGATGGCTTATTAGGTAATGTGGCAACGTTAGTTGTTGGTGTGATTGTTGGGGCGATTGCTTGTATGATTGTATTACCGGCGATGAAATTATTCGGTAAACACTAAAAACGAGATAAAAAATAACCGCACTTTGATTGTTTCAAGGTGCGGTTTTTTTATGGATGGAACAGACTATTTACGAGAAGTGTAATCGCCGACACAGACCCATTTATAACTGGTTAAGGCTTCTAATCCCATTGGGCCGCGAGCATGAAGTTTTTGAGTACTTACCGCCACTTCAGCACCTAAACCAAATTGCCCGCCATCGGTAAATCGGGTACTTGCATTAACATACACAGCTGCCGCATCTACTTGATTAATAAACTGTGTCGCTAATCGTTGGTTTTCCGTTAAGATACTTTCTGAATGTTGTGTGCCATATTCACGAATGTGAGCAATTGCCTCATCCATATCTTCAACCACCACGACATTGAGATCGAGTGAGCCCCATTCTTGGCGTAGTGCTTGTTCGGTCACTTCTTGCACATCGACATTTGCAGCTTGAAGAATCGAAAGTGCGGTCGATTTTGCATGGAATTTTACTTTTTTCTCGGCTAAATATTTCGCGAGTTTTGGTAGGAAGGTTTCTGCAATCGAGCGTTGAACTAAAAGCGTTTCCAACGTATTACATGTGCTTGGACGTTGGCATTTTGCATTAGCAATCACCGCAAGGGCTTTTTCTTGGTCTGCACTTTCTTCCACAAAAAGATGACAAACACCCACACCACCGACAATCACTGGAATGGTAGAATGTTGTTTACAAAGCTCATGTAAACCGGCGCCCCCACGAGGAATAATCATATCCACGTAGCGATCCAATTTAAGCAGTTGCATCACAAGTTCACGATTCGGATCGGTAATAGCTTGGACTGCATGGCGTGGTAATCCCGCTTGTTCAAGGGCATTTTGTACCACTTCCACTAAAATTTGGTTGGAATGTTGTGTTTCTTTTCCACCACGTAAAATCACGGCATTACCGGTTTTTAAGCAAAGACTCGCCACATCAATGGTGACATTGGGACGTGCTTCGTAAATGGTACCAATTACGCCAAGCGGTGTACGAACGCGTTCGATTTTTAATCCGCTATCTAAGGTGCCCCCATCAATAATTTTTCCCACTGGATCAGTGAGAGAAATCACATGGCGGACATCATTCGCAATACCTTTTAGGCGCTCTTCGGTTAATAAAAGGCGATCAATTAAGGCTTCAGATAAGCCGTTTTGTTTCGCAATTTCAATATCTTTTTGGTTCGCGGCTAGAATACGCTCCGCTTGTTGTTCTAATTGATCTGCAATAATGCTGAGCGCATGATTTTTTTCAGTGGTGTTTAACTGCGCTAAAATAAAGGCTGCATCTTTGGCCTGTTTGCCCATTTGTTCTAACATATCGAATCCCTTGTTATTGCAACAAAAATATGGTGTAGCTTATCGTAAAAATGCGTAAGGTGAAATGATTAAAATTAAGGATTTTGTGAATTATGAGTAATGATTTATCATCTAGTCAGTTTATATCCCGTGAGTAGGGTGCGATTTGAGAATTTATAAACCCTACTTAAGTCTTAATATTTCTTAAACAATAAAATAAAGGTTTGTATGACATTATTTGAAGAGTGTGTAGAAGCTCTTTCAGACGATTTTAGCCTCTTATCAGAAGAAAAAGAGAAAGAGGTTCTAAATATTTTTTATAAATATCCATTTGAGTATGGAAATATAAATAAATTAAAGGAAGGTATTGTTACTTTAAAATTTGATAAATTGATTAAATTGGTTGAAGAAAAAGTAAAATCTTCAGAAGTTTATGTTTTAGCCGATATAAATGGAGTACCTATCTTTAAAACTAATTTATTCTTAGCTTTAGAAAAAATAGATGATATATCTGCATTATCAACAAAAGTGTTTTTGCTTGGGGATGGTTATTTGGCTCAAATAGTGCCCCAAACACCTCCATTAGATATTGTAGCCTTGAATTCTTAGTAGTTTGTGAGTCGTTTGGGATTTTAGCCGTGTACAATCAAAGTGTTAGAACATAAAATGTGTTTGGTTTTTAAGAAATTTTTAAATGCTTTTATCTTATGGCCCATCATACTATTTCTTTAATTAAAGAAATCTAAATTTACATCTTATCCATTATTTCTATTTCGTTTTCTTCGGTAATTTATCATTTGTTTCCTCTTCTTGCTCTTGGAAATCGAAAACGGGTAATCCCCAACCAAATCGAACTGCAAGTAAGCGCAATGCAAAACCACTGAATAACGTGAGTAAAATTGAAAGCGTGTGTTCTACTTGAAGGTGTTGTAATGCCATATACATAGCGGCAGAGAAGAATGACACGCTGGCGTAAAGTTCTTTTTGGAATACAAGGGGAATGCGGTTACAGAGTAAATCACGTAATACACCACCAAATGCCCCTGTCACCGTTGCCGCAATGGATGTCACGGTAAAGCCATAACCCATATCAATGGCAATCTGCGCACCGATAATGGAATACACGATTAATCCTAAAGCATCTAACACCAAGAAAATCGTGCGGAAGTAGCGCATGAAATGTTTGATGAAGGGCGCGATAAAAACCGTTAATACAGCTGCACCAGCCACCATAATGAAATATTCAGGATGTTTAACCCAGCCAAGCGGGTAGTGCCCAAGTAAAACATCGCGTACCGAACCGCCGCCAATCGCCGTCACGCAGGCAATAATAATTACCCCAAAAATATCCATTTTTTCTCGTCCAGCGGCTAATGCGCCGGTAATTCCTTCGGCAGTTATTCCAATAATATAAAGTACGCTTAATAGCATTTTTTGTGGTTCCTAAAGTGCGGTTATCATTTTGCTTATTTTAAAAGGGAATGAGTCAAAATGCACGAAAGCCATTAAAAAAAGCTGTAAATTTTGGCATAATGACGCCTTCTTTTTCTAATCGAGAATCTTATGTCAGAAGAACAATCCAAACCCTTAGCCGCATTTCTTGCTCTCTTGCCAATTGGGTTGCTATTAATTATTGAATTTTTTGCAGAGTCTTTGCAATCTGCTGAAAAATTGATTCCTCATTTAGCCTTTGGTGTGCTGATTGCTCAGTTACTTTGTTTGGTTGCGTTTATTAAAGGCGAAATTTGCCCAGGGCAGCGCGGACGTTTAATCAAAGCAAATGTCTGTTTTGCACTTTATTGGTTAGTTTGGCTTGGGATGAGCTTAGCCTCACCACATCATTACGTGATGACTGATATTGTCAGCTTATGCGGATTATCTGCTGTATATGCAGTATGGAAACAACCTAAGGATGAAGTCGCTCGCCGTGGTTTTCTCTTAATGGCATCGTTGGTGAGTGGATTGGGTGTGATTGCCTATTTGATGATTTTCTTTGGCAATCCAACACCAAATTTCGTGCAATATAATCCATTGGCGCAAGCGGTGATGGGGGTATTATTGGCGAATTTATGCTTGTCTGTTTCTCGTAATCGTCTGCAAGGTTTCATTGCGTTACTGCCATTGTTGATGATTTTACTGCTTGCACTGAATGCGTTGGCAGTACTGATCTTTATTATTTATCAAGGTGTAAGTGCGGTCAGTTTTGATGGTGTTTTCGCATACGGTATTTATTTTGTTCTTCATTTAGTAATAGCAGGGATATTGCTTTTTCACAGTGTTAATAAATGGAAACTAAGTTATAACAGCTTACTCATTTTGTTCTTTATGGCGGCGAGTTTGCCAGTCTGGGCGATGTTTATTTAATGGACAAAATAAAATCTTACGCCGCCCCGATGTTAGTTGTGGGCTGCGTGCTATTCGGTTTAGGAAGCCTAATTGTTAAGTTTGTGCCAGTGGGTGGTTATGCAATTGCGTTCTGGCGCTTACTCATTGCCTCTTTTATTTTCTGGTTCTTAATGAAATTAAAACGACAGCGTTTCCCGAAAAGCCGTAAAGCGATGATGTATGCCACATTAGCCGGCATCTTTTTAGCTTTTGATTTATCTTTTTGGCATGAAAGTGTATATGCCGTAGGGCCGGGTATTTCAACATTGCTGAATAGCTTGCAGATTTTCTTTTTGGCCGCAATTGGCTATTTTTTCTTTGGTGAACGCCAAACGAAATTACAAATGTTAAGCCTTTTTTTAGCGGTTGCGGGTGTAGTCTTAATCTCAGGGGAAGAGTTACAACATAATTTTGACGGCATGTACGGCATTATCATTGGGCTCATTTCGGCAGGCATGCTTGCCGCTTCAATGATTATGATTAAAAAAGTGCACGAAGAAGAACCCACCGCTTTATTTTCGTTAATGTTTATTTTGAGTTTAAGTGGTGCGATTGTCTTAATTGTTCCTTCGTTGATTTTTAATTCCGATAACCTCTATCCTACCACTTTCACCGATTGGGGATTGGTGTTCATTTATGGTGCAGTGATGCAATGTGTCGCTTGGGGCATGATTGCTTATACCATTCCTTATTTGTCGTTAGGTTTAACCGGTTTGTTGCTTCTTTCCGAACCGGTGGTGGCGCTTGTGATTGATTATTTTGGCTTGGATAAGCCCATCAATCATTGGCAATGGACGGGAGCAGTGCTGACATTAGTAGCGATTTATCTGGGCTCTCAAAAGAATAAAACCACTTAAAACAAAAAAGTGCGGTAAATTTCACCGCACTTTGTCTTCACATTAAACCAATTACTCAGCTGCTTTCTTTTTCAAGTATTGATAGAGCTCGTCTTTAATCCGTAATTTTTCTTTTTTCAAGTTCTCAATTTCCGTATGAGTAGCGAGTTCTATGTTATCAATCTTATTTTTGATCTCTTGGTCTAACACATTGTGTTTTTCAAACAAGCGATCAAAATAAGCATCTTTGTTTTTGAGATTAGTAATTAAATCGCGAAATTCAGGAAACATAGGTTACTCCTCTTGGTTAACGTTCATTTTTATTATAGAACTTTTTTTTGCTGTTTCTAGTGCCTCATTCTCAGAATTTGACAGAGATCACAAAATTAAATCATGGCAAAGTGCGGCCATAAAATTGGATGTTTTTGAAGAGGTTAATAAAAGAAAAATCAGGCTTTTAACTGGTTTATTTGCTCAAAGCACGCTAGAATAAAGGTATCTGTTTCATAATGAAAAATAGGGAATTCCAATGATCGATCCAAATTTACTCCGTAATAATCTGGCTGAAGTAGCAGAAAAATTAAAAGTAAAACGTAACTTTATTCTTGATACGGAAAAACTTACCGCATTAGAAGAACAACGCAAAGATTTACAAGTAAAAACTGAAACATTACAAGCAGAGCGTAACGCGCGTTCCAAAGCCATTGGTGCGGCAAAAGCACGTGGTGAAGACATTGCACCATTATTGGCTGAAGTGGATAACATGGGCGAACAGCTAAACGAAGCGAAAACTCAACTTGATGCTGTGTTAGCAGAAATCAATCAAATCGCGTTAAGCATTCCAAACCTTCCAGCAGATGAAGTGCCATTAGGTAAAGATGACACTGAAAATAAAGAAATTTTACGTTGGGGTACGCCGCGTACATTTGATTTTGAGATCAAAGATCACGTGTCATTAGGTGAAGATACCAATGGCTTAGATTTTGCAGCAGGGGCTAAATTAGCGGGTGCGCGTTTTGCGGTAATGAAAGGTCAAATTGCTAAAATGCACCGTGCATTAGCGCAATTTATGTTAGATCTTCATACTGAACAACATGGCTATTTAGAAGCTTATGTACCTTATTTAGTTAACCATGCGACCCTTTATGGTACAGGCCAATTACCAAAATTTGGCGAAGATTTATTCCATACTTTAGCGTTAGAAGGCGAACAACCTTACGCATTAATTCCAACAGCGGAAGTGCCAGTGACTAACCTTGTACGTGATGTGATTGTTGATGAAGCAGATTTGCCAATCAAAATGACCGCACATACACCATGTTTCCGTTCTGAAGCAGGATCTTATGGTCGTGATACCCGTGGTTTAATTCGTATGCACCAATTCGATAAAGTGGAAATGGTACAAATCGTTGATCCTGATAAATCTATGGAAGCGCTTGAAGAATTAACAGGCCATGCAGAAAAAGTATTACAGCTTTTAAATCTGCCATATCGTAAAGTATTACTTTGTACTGGTGATATGGGCTTTGGTTCTTGCAAAACTTACGACTTAGAAGTGTGGGTGCCTGCACAAGATACTTACCGTGAGATTTCTTCTTGCTCTAACATGTGGGATTTCCAAGCGCGTCGTATGCAAGCACGTTGCAAAGCAAAAGGTGATAAGAAAACTCGCTTAGTGCATACATTGAATGGCTCTGGTTTGGCAGTGGGTCGTACATTAGTGGCGGTGCTTGAGAACTATCAAAATGCAGACGGCTCAATTACAGTGCCGGAAGTATTACGTCCTTACATGGGCGGATTAGAAGTGATCTGCAAATAATCAAAAAAATATTAATTCAATTTAGGGCTAATGTTTATTAGCCCTTTCTTTCATTTAGAGAAATGAGATTTTTATTCTAGTCTTTGAGATAAATCCACATCAATATTCATGCTTTTATAGGTAATCTTATAAGGTATCAATTTTTAGGAGAATAATAATGACTGATAAACGACCATTTCCGTTACCAACAGGGTATTTTGCGATTCCATTAGGTTTAAGCGCTTTATCTTTAGCCTGGTTACATATGGGTGATACGCTCTCTTTTTCTCGAAATGTGAGTGATATTATTGGATTAATCTCTGTTTCAGTATGGGCACTTTTCGTCTTGCTTTATATTTATAAAATGATTTATTTCTCTCAAGAAGTACGAGATGAATATTGTTGTCCGATACGTTTTTCTTTTCTCGCCTTAATACCGATTACAACGATGTTAAGCGGGGATGTTCTGTATCGTTGGTTTCCTCTTATTGGCGAGGGATTAATTTGGATCGGGACAATTGGGCAACTGTTGTTTGCTTCAGTGCGTATTAGTGCATTATGGAAAGATGGCACATTTGAGGAAAAATCGACACTGCCACCTTTTTATTTGCCCTCTGTGGCGACTAACTTTACAAGTGCCTCATCATTAGCCTTGTTAGGCTATCAAGATTTAGGTTATTTGTTCTTAGGTGCAGGGATGATTGCTTGGATTATTTATGAACCAGTGTTATTCCAACGTTTACGCGTGTTGCAGATTGAACCACAATTTCGTCCAACAATGGGGATTATTCTCGCTCCAGCATTTGTGGGCTCGTCGGCTTACTTATCGCTTAATGGGGGAGAGATCGATCTTTTCGTTAAACTCTTATGGGGGGACGGTTTTTTACAAATATTCTTTTTAATTCGTTTGTTCCCTTGGATTAGTGAAAAAGGGCTTAATATTGGCTTCTGGGCTTTTTCATTCGGATTAGCTTCTTTAGCGAATGGGGCGGTTTCTTTTGTTCATCATAACGTACTGAGCGGATTGGCAAACGGTGCATTTATCTTTGCTAACTTGATGATGAGTGGTTTGGTGCTGATGACATTAGGAAAAATTTTCAAAGGACAATTTTGGTTAAAATAGCTTAAATAAAAAGTGCGGTTAAAAATGACCGCACTTTTTTTATGAATTTTTTAAATAACAACCTATCATTTACAAAAACTAGACATGTCGTCTTGCTGTTGATGTAAATGCAATTTTATCTGGTCGATAGCTAATACTCCCATATTGAAACGGTCGACCATCCGCCAAATAAGTGGTGCTTGTCACATTCACAACCATGTCATACTCACCAAGATCGATCGCATTTTTTTCTTCTTCGTTAGCATAGCGAAAGATAATTTTTCGTTGTGAGTGACTAATTTTTAATTTTAATTCGTTTTCTAAATAGTGATAAATAGAGTGTTCAGCGATTTCTCGGCTAATAAAAGGCACGATGCGGCGATCAAAATAAGAAACCTCGTATTCAACGGCTTCACCATCAATTTCACGGAGACGAGCAATACGGTAGAAATCGATCTGATCATCGACATTAAAAATATGCATCAGCTCTTCTTCACCTTGCACAATATACAAGCTGGTTAATGTGGTTTTTACTTGGTGCGTTGAGGTACTATTTAATTCGCTGACGGTTTTAATTTCAGAAAGCATTTGTGGTTTAGATAAGTCATGCTCTAAAACAATCGAATTTCGGCCTTGTTGCTTTTGAATGTAGCCATCAATTTCAAGTAAAGAAAGGGCTTTTCGAATAGTATCTTTAGAAAAACCATAGCTTTGCATGAGTTCATTTTCACTCGGGAGCTCTTGCAATGGTGCTAAATTACCATTGTTAATTTGGGTCTTTATCTCGTTATAGACCTGTTTATACTTGCTCATTTTTAATCCTTTTATCGACCGTTCGTTCCATAGGTTTCGCCATAGCATATCATAAAATCATAAATGTTATACGTATAAAATGTGATATTAGTCATATTTTTATGAAAATGTTTTAAACTTTTACGTATAAGTTGTTGCATAAAAATACGCTTAGGTTAGAATGTGCCAAAATATAACTTCCTAGAGGAAATATTATGCTTACTCGTTCAAGTGGTGTTCTTATGCACATTACCTCACTACCAAATGCATTCGGGATTGGTAGCTTTGGGCAATCGGCTTATGATTTTGTCGATTTTTTAGTTGAAACTAAACAAACTTATTGGCAAATTCTTCCACTTACCACCACCAGTTATGGTGATTCTCCTTATCAATCTTTCTCTGCAATTGCAGGCAATACTCACCTTATTGATTTTGACTTATTAACTCAAATGGGTTTGTTGAAAGAAGCGGATTATGCATCGGTTAATTTTGGTGATGATTCAACTAGCGTGGATTATGAGCGTATCTTCTATGCGCGCCGTCCGATTTTAGAAACAGCCGTGAAAAATTTTTTAGCGAATCAATCATTCCAAGCTGATTTCAAGAGTTTTGAGAAAAACAACCAATTATGGTTGGATGATTTTGCTGAGTTTATGGCAATTAAAGAGCATTTCGGCAATCAAGCATTGCAAAAATGGGCTGATAAAAAAGCGGTAGCGCGTGATCCAAAAACATTAGAAAAATATCGCACCATGTTAGCGGATCAAATTCAGTACTTTAAAGTGACGCAATATTTCTTCTTCAAACAATGGGGCGAATTAAAAGATTACGCGAATCAAAAGGGCATTAAGATTATCGGTGATATGCCGATTTATGTGGCGGCAGATAGCGTAGAAGTTTGGACAAAACCAGAACTCTTCCAATTAGATAAAGAACGCAATCCGCTTTTTGTCGCGGGGGTTCCTGCCGATCAATTCAGTGCAACGGGGCAGCTTTGGGGCAACCCGCTTTACGATTGGGAAGAACATAAAAAACAAGGCTATACTTGGTGGATTCACCGCATTGAAGAAAGCTTCAAGATTTATGATGTACTCCGCATCGACCATTTCAAAGGTTTCTCCGATTATTGGCAAGTAGATGGAAAAGCTGATATTGCTAAATACGGTAGTTGGCAGCCTGGTCCGGGTTATAACTTATTCAAAGTGGTTAAAGAACAACTAGGCGATTTGCCGATTATTGCTGAAGACTTAGGTAATATTGATGAAAAAGCCAGAAAGCTACTTACAGATTGTAATTATCCAGGCATGAAGATTTTGCAATTTGGCTTTGAAGATGTCAGTGGAAAAAGCTTAGATAGCCCGCATTATTGCATACCACATTCTATTGCTTATACAGGCACGCATGATAATGATGTGACCAATGGTTGGTATAACGGTCTTACCACCCAACAGCAGCAATATATCAATGATTATACGCACCGTCATAATGATGAGTCGATTTGCCAAGCAATGATTCGTCAGCTCTTTGCAACGGTCAACAATACTGCGATTGCAACGATGCAAGATATTTTAGATTCACCTGCGAGTTCAAGAATGAATGTTCCGTCAACAATTGGTGGAAACTGGCAATGGAGAATGCAGAAATCTGATTTAACACAAGATAAAAAAGACTTTTTAGCCAAAATGACCACGTTATATCAACGTGCTAATCAGGAAATCCCTATGATTAAATTTAGTACATTTGTAAAAAACAAAACCAATAAATCGCTTGAACAATTAAGCGATAAAGAAACTTATATTCAATTATTAAATTACGTGAAAACACTCTCTGCAGATAAACCTAAAAACACAGGTAAACGTAAGGTTTATTATATTTCTGCAGAATTCTTAATTGGTAAATTACTTTCTAATAACCTGATTAACCTTGGTGTGTATCAAGACATCAAAACGGAATTAGAAAGTGCGGGTAAATCATTAAGCCATATTGAAGATATTGAGCCAGAACCGTCTTTAGGAAATGGTGGGTTAGGTCGTTTGGCTTCTTGTTTTATTGATTCAATGTCTACGCTTGGCTTAAATGCTGAGGGGGTAGGTTTAAACTATCATTATGGGTTGTTCAAACAAGTCTTTAAAAAGAATGAACAACATGCTGAGCCTAATGACTGGATTGAAGATAGCTCTTGGTTAATTCCAACGGATATTAGCTATGAGGTGCCATTTAAGAAATTTACGTTAACTTCTAAATTAGATCGTATTGATATTCTAGGTTATAAGAAAGACACAAAAAACTATCTCAATTTATTTGATATTAAATCAGTGAATCCTAAACTGATTAAAAAAGGTATCGAGTTTGATAAAACTGCAATTGAAGAAAATCTAACATTATTCCTTTATCCAGATGATTCAGATAAAAATGGGGAATTACTGCGTATTTATCAACAATACTTCATGGTATCAAATGCAGCACAATTATTAATTGATGAAGCGATTGAACGTGGCAGTAATTTACATGATTTAGCCGATTATGCGTATGTTCAGATCAACGATACTCACCCTTCAATGGTGATTCCTGAATTAATTCGCTTATTAACGGAAAAACATCAGATTAAATTTGCAGAAGCCGTTGAAATTGTACGTAAGATGGTGGGCTACACAAACCATACAATTTTGGCTGAAGCATTAGAAAAATGGCCACTCGCTTATTTAGATGAAGTGGTGCCGCATTTAGTGGTGATCATTAAAAAATTAGATAAATTAGTGCGTGCCGAGTATAAAGATCCTGCCGTACAAATTATTGATAAACAAAAACGTGTGCATATGGCGCACATGGACATCCACTTTTCAAATTCTGTGAATGGTGTGGCGGCATTACATACGGAGATTTTGAAAAATTCAGAGCTTAAAGCGTTCTATGCGTTATATCCTGAAAAATTTAATAATAAGACAAACGGCATTACCTTCCGCCGTTGGTTAGAGTTTTCTAACCAACCATTAGCTGCTTATATTAAAGAATTGATTGGCGATGAGTATTTGCATGATGCAACGAAATTAGAAAAATTGTTAGCCTTTAAAGATGATAAAAAGGTTCATCAACAATTAGCGAAAATTAAGTTTGAAAACAAATTAGCATTAAAAGCGTACCTTAAAGAAAATAAAGGTATTGATTTAGATGAAAATTCAATCATTGATACGCAAATTAAGCGTTTCCATGAATATAAACGCCAACAAATGAATGCGCTTTATGTGATTCATAAATACTTAGAAATTAAAGCGGGTAAATTACCAAAACGTAAAATTACGGTGATTTTTGGTGGAAAAGCCGCACCAGCTTACGTGATTGCACAGGATATTATTCATTTAATTCTTTGCTTATCTGAGTTAATCAATAATGATCCTAAAGTGAATAAGTATTTAAACGTGCATTTGGTGGAAAACTATAATGTGAGCGTAGCGGAAAAACTGATTCCTGCAACCGATATTTCAGAGCAAATTTCACTTGCCTCTAAAGAAGCTTCCGGTACAGGGAATATGAAATTTATGCTTAATGGGGCGTTAACACTAGGCACAATGGATGGCGCTAATGTTGAAATTGCAGAATTAGCAGGTGCTGAAAATATCTATACATTCGGTAAAGACTCAGAAAGCATTATTAAACTTTATGAAACAGCAGGTTATGTTTCAAAAGAGTATTATGAAAACGACAAAGAGATTAAAAGAGCGGTTGATTTTATTCTTAATCCTGCGGTGGTGAAATTAGGTAATAAAACACGTTTAGAACGTCTTTATAACGAGTTATTAAATAAAGACTGGTTTATGACGTTAATTGACTTTAATGCTTATGTCGACGCGAAAGAACAAATCTTAGCAGATTATGAAGATCAAGATAGTTGGAATGAGAAAGTAGTTCACAATATCGCAAAAGCGGGCTTTTTCTCATCAGATCGTACTATTGCTCAATATAATGCAGACATCTGGCATTGTGAGGGCTAAGGGGGAAGCAATGAAACTACTTACCCTGAATGTACACGCTTGGTTAGAAGCTAACCAAGCGGAAAAAATAGAGATTCTTGCTGATACTATTGTAGAAAAGGGCTATGACATCATTGCCTTACAAGAGGTTAATCAATTGATGTCGGCTTCTGCGATTTCGCCAACATTAAAGCAAGATAACTATGGTGTCATTCTGTTGAATAAAATCAATCAACGCGTTGCACAAAAATATTCGCTTTTTTGGAGCAATTCGCATATTGGTTACGATAAATATGATGAAGGCATTGCGTTTTTAACCCGTTTGCCTGTTTATGATGTTGATGCGTTTTATTGTAGCCAACATCAACGTCTTGACTCAATTCTTTCGCGTAAAATCATTGGCTTGACGGTAGAATATCAAGGACAGTTAATTGAATGTTATTCTTGCCATATCAATTTGCCAAATTGTGATGGGGAAAACCAACTCGATAATGTTCGTTATATTGTAGAACGGAGTCAAAGTGCGAATCTTAAAATCTTGATGGGCGATTTCAATACTGATGCAATAAGCGACCAGCAAGCTTACCAACAAATTAAATCCTTAGGCTTATTCGATACATTTGAAATGGCAGAACAGAAGGATAGTGGCATCACTGTAGAGAAAGCGATTGACGGCTGGAAAGGCCATAGTCAAGAAAAGCGATTAGATTATATTTTTTTAAATCAGGCAAAAAAGGTTTTATCCAGTCAGGTTATTTTTAATGGGAAAAATAAACCGATTGTTTCCGACCATTTTGGCGTAGAAGTAGATCTCATCTTGTAGGAGGATTGATATGAAAAAACTACTCAGTTTTGAGTTTTGGCAAAAATTCGGTAAATGCCTAATGGTTGTGATTGCCGTTATGCCAGCAGCGGGTTTAATGGTGAGTATTGGTAACTCACTGCCTTTGATTAGTGACGCAGAATGGCTAGCGCGTGTCGGAAACATTATCGCTCAAATTGGTTGGGGGATTATCGGTAATCTTCATTTATTATTTGCTTTAGCAATTGGTGGTAGCTGGGCAAATGAGCGAGCAGGTGGGGCATTTGCAGCGGGCCTTGCTTTCATTTTAATTAACTTAATCACTGGTCACTTTTTCGGTGTGAAGATTGAAATGCTAGCCGATCCAAATGCTCACGTAAGTACCGTATTTGCAGGAGAAATCCCAGTTGCACATTACTTTGTGAATATTCTAGGACAGCCTGCGTTGAATATGGGGGTATTCGTCGGTATTATTGCGGGTTTTGTGGGGGCAACAACCTTCAATAGTTACTACAATTTCCGTAAATTACCTGAAGTACTCACTTTCTTTAATGGTAAACGTTTTGTTCCTTTCGTTGTCATTTATCGTTCTGTATTAGTCGCTATCGTTTTATCGCTATTCTGGCCTTTAGTTCAAACTGGAATTAACCATTTCGGTCAATGGATTGCGAACTCACAAAACTCAGCGCCAATTTTAGCACCATTTATTTATGGTACCTTAGAACGTCTGTTGCTTCCATTTGGTTTACATCATATGTTGACTATCCCAATGAACTACACTTCATTAGGCGGTACTTATGAGTTCTTAACCGGTGCACAACAAGGTAAACAAGTATTTGGCCAAGACCCACTGTGGCTTGCCTGGGTGACTGACTTAATTAACCTTAAAGATGCGGGTAACTTAACCCAATATAACGAACTTCTTTCAACCGTGACACCTGCTCGATTTAAAGTAGGACAAATGATTGGTTCAACTGGTATCTTAATGGGCTTGACTCTCGCAATGTATATCAATGTGGATGAAGACAAGAAAAAACTCTATAAAGGTATTTTCCTTTCATCAGCACTTGCGGTGTTCTTAACAGGGGTAACAGAGCCAATCGAATACATGTTTATGTTTGTCGCATTACCACTTTATATTGTTTATGCTTTAGTACAAGGTTGTGCTTTCGCCATGGCAGATATTGTGGACTTACGTGTGCATTCATTCGGTAACATTGAGTTCTTAACGCGTACACCAATGGCAATTAAAGCAGGCATTGGTATGGATGTGCTCAACTTTATTTGGGTATCTATCCTCTTTGCCGTTGCCATGTTCTTTATCGCAAACTTTATGATTAAGAAATTTAACCTTGCCACAGCAGGCCGTAATGGTAACTATGATGCAAAAGGTTCAGATGAAGCTTCTAGCGATGAACCAAAAGTGGCGAATGCTAGCGCACAAGTTATTCAAATCATCAACTTACTTGGCGGACGTAATAATATCGCGGATGTTGATGCTTGTATGACACGTTTACGTATCACTGTACATAATCCAGATTTAGTGGGTGATGAAGCAAGCTGGAAACAAGCGGGTGCAATGGGCTTTATTGTGAAAGGATCTGGTATCCAAGCGATTTATGGGCCAAAAGCAGATGTCTTAAAATCGGATATTCAAGACGTGCTTTCATCTGGCGTTGATATTCCTAAAATGTAATTCAACCTAAATGCTAATTTTATCCCCGCTCTTCAAGGCGGGGATATCATATACCTCTCCTAGATATTGAATATCTTCAATATATCTCCAAAATTCCTTTATTTGATACCATCTATAAAATATTGTCACAACTTCGGCGCTAGAAAAAATACCGCTCATTGTGTAACGAGCGGTATTTCTAGTGTTAGAAGGGAGGTGGTCATTAAATGATTAACTGACCGATAATACTGCGAGTTTCTTCTCGAACCTCGGTAAGTTTCACTTTCACTAAATCACCGATTTTGTAACGGCGTTCCCCTTGAATATACAGTGCCAATTCATCAGCATTCACTTGCATTTCATCTTTATTTGGATGCAATGTGGAGGCCGGTACGAACATAGATGCGCCATTTTCCAATAATTGGACACGTAAACCACCACGCATCACATCTTGCACTTCTGCATCAAATTCAGCATTTTCTGCGACTTTATCAGCAAGATAGCGACAATATAACCAGTCTGCAATATCACGTTCAACCAAGCGATTTTGACGACGGGCTTCTTGTAAGCGAGCAAGGACTTCATCTTGTGGTTTTTCACAAGCTTGCTGTGTGAGCACGGCTTTAATTAAACGATGGTTCACCATATCGGAATATTTACGGATAGGCGATGTCCAAGTTGCATAACCTTCTAATCCAAGCCCAAAATGTGGAGCAAGTTCTGATTTAAATTCCGCAAAGGTTAAATAACGACGTAAACGGAATTCTAAATAGTCACCTTCAATCGGTTCAATATCATGACGCATTTGGCAATAACCCTTTAAGGTTGCCAAATTTTCTACCGAATAGCGTTCAGCAAGCTCGGCTTGATTTTCTTCATTAGCTAAATTTGCCATTAAGAAATTATGTGCGTTTTCTAAGAATTTCTTATCAAACCCAGAGTGTGTATTAAAAATACCGGTTTGCGCTTGTTCAGCTAAGAATTGAGCCGCACAGATATTAGCAATAATCATGGATTCTTCCACGATTTGATTTGCAATACGACGATATTCCGCTTTAATTTCTTTCACTTTGCCATTTTCAGCGAGAATAAAGGAGTAATCCGGTTTCTCTTTAAATAAAAGAGAATGCGTTTTACGCCATTGAATACGTGCTTTAGTAAATTGATGTAACCAATCAATTTGCTGTGCAATTTTTGGTGTTTCCGGTTGCCATGCATCCGGTACTTGTTCTAAATAATCTGAGATCTTGTTATAGACTAATTTCGCTTTAGATTGCACATAAGCAGACACAAAATTCGGTTTAGCCGTGATGTTACCTGCAAGATCCGTTTCAATGTAACACACTAATGCAGGGCGAGTTTCATTTGCCATTAATGAACATAATTCATCAGATAATTCACGAGGCAACATAGGAATGTTAAAGCCTGGCAAATAATTGGTGAAACAACGCTGTTTCGCATCTTTTTCAATTTGTGAATCTAATGCAATGTAAGCTGTTGGATCCGCAATAGCAACGACTAATCGCCAGCCAGTTTGTGTACCATTTTGCTCGACAGGTTCGATGTAAAGAGCATCGTCCATATCCTGTGTGCTTTCAGAGTCAATCGTGACAAAATGAAGTGCGGTCAGATCTTCACGTGTTTGTTGATCTAACATTTCATAACTTTCTGCACCTTGTACCGGATGACGAGATTGCTCATGACGTGCCAATGTCACCCACCAAGGGGCTAATTCATCATCAGCACGGCAGATAAATTGATTGATGGTAGCATAGAAAAAGCGATCATCACGTAATGGGTGCGTTTTTAAATTTGCTACGACCCAGTCGCCTTCTTGTAATTCTTCTTTTACTGATTTAGCTTGTTGCGCACCAATGGGCTGGTTGATGCTTGGATGATCAACCAAAACTTGCAATTTCTTGTCTTTATTGAATCGCACTTTGGCAATAAAGCGCGTGAGCATTGGCTCAATTAATTCTTCAGGTTCAGCTTGCTCTTTATCGCCTTGTTTTTCAATGGTAGCTTTGATTTTGTCACCGTGCATGACCTTTTTCATTGCAGGTGGGGCAATAAAGTAGCTTTTTTTATCGCACTCTAAAAAACCATAAGCTTTATCAGTACTTTTTACCACGCCTTCAACGTGTTCTTTGCTATCGTGGATTTGTTGCTTAAGTTGTGCGAGTAATGGATTATCTTGGAACATAGTTATATTTAAAAAAAGAGAAAAGGCAGACTGAAAAGCCTGCCTAAAAATAGATTGTACGAAAAATTATTCTTCGCCTAATTCGCCCATTGCGGTGATGCTGAAACCAGCATCTACGTGAACGATTTCACCGGTAATACCCGATGCTAAATCAGAGCATAAGAATGCTGCTGAGTTACCCACATCTTCGATAGTAACAGTGCGGCGTAATGCTGCGGTTTTCTCAAATGCAGAAAGCATTTTCTTGAGGTTTTTAATGCCTGATGCTGCTAAGGTACGGATAGGACCCGCAGAAATCGCATTCACACGAATACCTTCTTTACCTAAATCCGCAGCCATCACGCGAGTTGCCGCTTCAAGAGATGCTTTCGCTAAACACATGACGTTGTAGTTAGGAATCGCGCGCTCTGCACCTAAGTAAGAAAGGGTTAATAATGCTGCATTTGGATTTAAGTAAGGACGTGCTGCTTGTGCCATAGCAACGAAGCTGAATGCACTGATATCGTGAGCGATACGGTAGCCTTCACGAGTTGCTGCGTTTACGTAATCACCATCTAATTGGTCGCCTGGTGCGAATGCGATAGCGTGTACGAAACCATCAAATTTTTCCCAACGTTTGCTTAATTCAGCAAAGCAGTTTTGGATGCTTTCATCGGTCGCTACGTCTAAAGGAAGTACGATGTCAGAACCAAATTCTTTTGCAAATTCTTCTACGCGTGGTTGTAATTTATCGTTTAAATAAGTGAAAGCAAGTTCAGCACCTTGTTCTTTCATTGCTTTTGCGATCCCGTAAGCGATAGAACGGTTGCTTGCAAGACCTGTTACTAAAATACGTTTACCAGTTAAGAAACCCATATTTTCTCCTATGTTTGAGTTAAAAAAATCGACGAGATTATACTTGTTTTGTGTGCTTTCGGCAATCAATCACACTTTGTACCAGTTAGGCTGGATTATCAATATCTTTAAATTCTACATCCAAGCCATATTCAGCCGCTAGCCATTCACCTAATGCCTTAATGCCGTAGCGTTCTGTTGCATGGTGACCAGCCGCAAAGAAATGAATACCTTGCTCACGAGCTGAGTGAATTGTTTGCTCCGAAACCTCACCGGTAATAAAGGCATCACAACCTTGTGCTGCCGCTAAATCAATATAGCCTTGTCCGCCACCGGTACAAATACCAATTTTACGGATTAAGTGCGGTCCATTTTCGATGCAAATTAACGGTTTGCGTTGAAGCACTTGTTCAATACGTTGTGCAAACTCTTCAGCGGTAACAGGATCTTTTAACGTTCCCCAAACAGGAATGCTGGTTGCGCTATTTTCTAAAGGTTGGAGATCGCTAATCCCTAATAACTGAGCAAGTTTTGCGTTGTTGCCTAATTCCGGGTGAACATCCAAAGGTAAGTGGTAGCCGTATAAATTAATATCATTTACAAGTAAGGTTTTGATGCGTTTGCCTTTCATGCCGCGAATACATGGATTTTCACTTTTCCAAAAATAGCCATGGTGGACAAGTACCGCATCAGCTTGTTGTGCAACGGCATAATCAATTAGTGCTTGGCTTGCGGTGACACCCGTGATGATCTTTTTGATCTCCGCTTTGCCTTCTACTTGCAAACCGTTAGGTGCATAATCGTTAATTCTGTCTGTGCTAAGTTTTTCGTTGAGTAAACGTTCAAGTTCTAGATTGTTCATGATTTCTAAGAAAAAAGAAAAAGGTGAGATATGGTAAGAGATTTCAAAAAAAATGGCTAGTGCAAAAGGAGTGGGGGGAATGCACTAGCCAGTAGAGTGTTTGTAATAAAACAAGTTTACTATCTAAAACGAGATTCATTATATATTTAATTATATAAAGATCAAGAAAAAAATAAGGAAAAATTTCCCTATTTTTCGATGTGTCGTTTTTGTGTTCGAAAATAGATGAAAAATCAACCGCACTTATGAATACAAACTTGGTTCATCCTCAGTTGGACGGGTTTTAAATCGGCGGTGTAGCCACATGTATTGTTCCACATCTTTTAAGATTTCTTTTTCCACGACTTTATTCATTCTTGCAGCGATTGCTGTTTCATCTGAAAGATCGGAAAAATCTACTGGTGGAGAAATACTGACCGTATAGCCTGAGCCGTCTTTATTACGCAATGGAGCAAAAGGGACGACTTTACAATTTGGTGCAGATTTAAGCAGATAATAACTACCCGTTGTGGTAGCCGCTTCTTTTACAGCAAAAAAAGGCACAAATACGGCATTTTTTCGTCCGTAATCATGATCAGGCGCATACCAAATAGTTTCACCTTTGCGTAAGGCTTTGAGCATACCACGCAGATCTTTTCGGTTCAGCATATCTTTGTTTGAACGTAAACGACCTTTAATTTGCAACCAATCCAGTACAGGATTGTCATTGGGACGATAAACGCCTACGCCAGGATGATGTAATCCCACAATACGCGCGCCTAATTCAAGCGTAAGAAAATGGACACCAACAAAGATAATGCCGTCTTGGGCATTTTCTTTTAAATAATTTAATCCTTCAATTTTTGACCATTTTTTAATGCGCGCATCAGACCAAAACCATGCCATGCCGGTTTCAATAATTGCCATTCCAACAGCACGTAAGTTTTCTTGCAAAATGGCTTCACGTTCTTGAACGGGCATTTCAGGGAAGCAGAGCTCAAGATTTCGACGGGCAATCGCCGCACGACGTTTTCCCACTTTTAATTTTGAGAAAAGCCAGCCTAAGCCATTGCCGATATGACGTAGAATTGGATAGGGAAGTAACAAAAGGCTTCGCCAAATCGCCACACCAAGCCAAAATCCCCAGTATTTAGGGGCTAGAAAGTACGGTTGAAATTGAGGGAGTTTTTCGTTTTTCATAATTCTTTTCTGGTTAGTTCGGCGTGTAGTTTATCGCAAATTTGAGTTGTGGTAAAATTGCGCCAAATTTTTATTATTCCAACAGAGAGATTTCAAAATGGCTCAATATTCTGCCAATTTTAATCAAGCAAAAGTATTAGTGTTAGGCGATGTCATGCTTGACCGTTACTGGTTTGGTGCAACTAATCGTATTTCACCGGAAGCACCGGTTCCTGTGGTTAGAGTACAAGATAATGAAGAGCGTGCAGGTGGTGCAGCAAACGTGGCGATGAATATTGCTTCTCTTAATGTCCCTGTGCAAATTTTAGGTTTAATTGGTCAAGATGAAACAGGCACAGCCTTAACCAATTTATTACAACATCAAAAAATTGATTGTAATTTTGTGGCATTGGATACTCACCCAACTATTACGAAATTACGCATTTTGTCTCGTCACCAACAATTACTTCGTTTGGATTTTGAAGAAGATTTCCAAAATGTGGAATGTCATGAGTTGCTTGCGAAATTAGAAGCCGAAGTGAAAAACTTTGGTGCGTTAGTGCTTTCTGATTATGGTAAAGGCACGTTAAAAGATGTGCAAAAAATGATTCAAATTGCACGCAAAGCAAACGTACCAGTCTTGATCGATCCAAAAGGCACAGATTTTGAGCGTTATCGTGGTGCGACTTTACTGACGCCAAATATGTCAGAGTTTGAAGCGGTGGTAGGTAAGTGTGATTCTGAAGAAGAAATCATTGAGAAAGGCTTAAAATTAATTTCAGACATCGAATTGACCGCACTTTTAGTGACCCGTTCTGAAAAAGGTATGACATTACTTCGTCCAAATCAAGAGCCGTTCCATTTGCCAACCGTTGCCAAAGAAGTATTCGATGTAACAGGTGCGGGTGATACAGTAATCAGTGTCTTAGCTACTGCACTTGCAGATGGTCGTTCTTTTGAAGAATCTTGCTATTTAGCCAATGTGGCGGCAGGTATTGTGGTCGGTAAATTGGGTACATCAACGGTTTCTACTGTGGAGTTAGAGAATGCGATCCATGGTCGTTCTGAAACCGGCTTCGGTATTATGTCAGAAAGCCAATTAAAAATGGCGGTCGATCATGCTAAAGCTCGCGGTGAGAAAATCGTGATGACAAACGGTTGTTTCGATATTCTTCATCCAGGACATGTGTCTTACTTAGAAAATGCTCGCAAACTTGGCGATCGTTTAATTGTTGCGGTGAATACGGATGATTCAGTCAAACGCTTAAAAGGTGAAAGTCGTCCAATTAACAATCTGAATGCACGTATGGCTGTATTGGCAGGCTTAGCGTCAGTGGATTGGGTGGTTTCTTTTGATGAAGATACGCCGCAACGTTTAATCGGTGAGATTTTACCGGATTTATTAGTAAAGGGTGGCGATTACAAACCTGAAGAGATTGCAGGCAGCAAAGAAGTGTGGGCGAATGGTGGCGATGTTCGAGTATTGAATTTCGAAAATGGCTGTTCAACTACAAATGTGATTGAAAAAATCAAAGCGCTGAAAGATTAATAACTTTATAAAAAACGGGCAACCTTTTTTACAAGTTGCCCGTTTTTTATTTTAGAATTTATATCGGATATTGCCGAAATAAACACGTCCTTCTTCTGGGTAACCAGCTTGGTAAGCGTAGTTTTTATCAAAGAGGTTTGATACCCCAGCTTCTACACTTAATCCTGAAACCGGTTCATAGATCAATTTCGCATTGCTGTTTCCAAAACCAGAGAGCTTCACGGTTTCACCGCCATCTAAATAATAACGGCCATGTTCCGCTTCTTGGCTCACATAAAGTGAAAGGTTTGGTAATATTTTCCAATCAACAAATGCAAAGAATTTATGTTTTGGCACATTCTTCACAATGGTATCTTGGGTTTTATTTTTTGCATGAGTATAGGTGTAATTTGCCCCTAACGTTAAATTATCTGTTGCAAAAAGATTCACGGCTAATTCAGCACCTTTAAAGGCTTCTTTGCCTACATTTTGATATTGATTGAGTTTTTTGCTAATCGCGACTTCTTCAATGGCATCTTTTACTTCAGAATAGAAAAGTGCGCTATCCACTCTTAACCAATCGCTAAAGGTATGCATATAACTAGCTTCGTAATGGTAAGCGGTTTCTGGGCTTAAGAATGGATTCGGCTCAGTACGACCAAATCGGCGAGAATAACGTTCTTTCATGGTGGCAAAACGTGTTTTCTTCGCAAAACTTAGCGTAAATTCATCATGTTCAGAGAAATGATGGGCAAGTTTGATTTGATAATTAAAGGCGTGTTTGTTACCGATATCAAACGGGCAAATCGCATTTTTTTGGTGAGTTGAAACACATTGTTTTTCAAATTTCTCTGCACGGCTGGCATCGCGTTTATCGTAGCTGATACCAGTAATCAGTGAGGTTTGCTCATTAAAACGATGAGTATTTTCTAAACCAAAGCTGTAGGTACGATCTTTATCGACTGCGGTAGGTTCATCATCATTATGTTCGCGATGCACGTCATATTTAATGAGGGTAGAGAATTTTAAGCGGTCTTTGGAGGTTAAATCGCCACCTAAATCAAAGCCTGCACCGTAGGAATAATCACGGTAATAGCTATTAAAGCTTGATTTTTTCTTTTGAGTGCTGAATGTGGCATCATCAAAAGCACGTAGGTCATTTTTAAAGGTATCGTAAAATGCTTTCGTGTTTAGCGTGAGATTGTGGGCGCCAAATTCAGTATGGGAAAGGAAATAGATACTGTCTTTATCCCACATCGGCCAGCGCCAATAGCGTTCAAAACTATCAGATCCAGAATAGAAAGGTGATTCTTTGGTGCCTTTTTGTGTGGAGAACGCCAGTGCGTATTCGTCATGCTCATTTGGTGTATAAGCAACTTTCAAACTTAATTTTTTATCACGTTGTTTAGAATTTTCGGCTCGACCGCCATCATCGCCTTTTGGATTGATTTGTTGATAATGATGAGAAAGTTGTAAGCCTTGTTTTTCAACAAAAGAACCACTTATTTGAGCATAGAATAGTTCTTGTTTAGTGCCTAAATTAAAATCTGTTTTATTGGTTGCGGTGCCACCACTTTTACCGTGTGAAAAGCCATAGCCAATAGAACCTTCGAAAGGTTGAGTTGGTTTTTTAGAAATTAAATTCACGGCACCACCCATCGTATTTGCGCCATAAAGCACAGAGCTTGCGCCCTTAGAAATATCAATACGAGATAAATCAAAGGTGGTAAAACGCCCCAAGTCCATTTCACCATCATAAGGAACATAAACCGGAATACCATCCATAAATACCGGTACGCGGCGAGCATTAAAACCACGCACGAGTAAGTTGTATTCGTTGCGTGCGCCGCCATGTTCGACAAACACACCCGGTGTGCTTTTTGCTACATCAGACACTCGATCTTGGTTATTTTTTTGTAATTCAGCCTGGTCAATACGCGCGGTGCTGAGATCACTTGATTTTTCACCGATGACTTCAATTTGACCAAGGGTAAATACATTTTCGGCATAAGCAGGCAAGCAAGCCAAACTAATGGCGATGCAAAGCAGTTTCTTTTCCATTGGAACATCCTTTTAGGTTAGGGTTGAAGCGTAACTTCAATGCAATGGTGATCGCGGCGAAAATTTTTTCATCATTATGAGGGAAATTTTCTCGCAAAGTGCGGTTAGCATCGCTGAAGTTTATTTTTCCGTTAGCTAATTCGGTGAATAAAACCGAAGGGTTGAGCTGAAGTTGCTCCGCAATTTGCAGAATTGAAAAGTGCTCAAACGTCATGATCAAACGATCTAAATTGCAATAGGTGGGATAGCGATTATGTGTCACCAAATCGGTAAATTGTTGCACAATTTTGACCGCTTTATTTTTTCGATTAAAGAAGTGTAAAACCACGCCCAAAATAAGCAGTAACGCCGAACCTAAATGCCACTGAAATATGCCCTGAATGGGCCACTGAAAGTAGATCCCTAAGCCACTGAACAATATGCCAGCCAATCCCGCAATGAGCATGCAAAGCAAGCAAAACTTATAAATTACATCCCATTTCATTTTTTCACCTTTAGCTATGAATAATAAATGTTATATAATAAAAAACATAACGATGACATTCTACCAAAATTTATTTACTATGTTAAAAAATATATAGCGTTAAAATAAAGTCATCTCATTTTAAATCGCTAAAAGAGGGAAGAATATGAAAAAATGGATAGGTATTGCACTTGCGCTTTGTGTATCAACCAGTGCATTTGCAACAGAAGAAATCGCTTATTTGGCGGGGGAATTACCTCCATCAGCTAAAATTGAAAAAGTATTAAGTGCGGGTAATCCGGCTGATGTGTTGCTCCTTTCAAGCGCGCCCAATAAATTACTGGGATTGGCGGGATTTAATATGGAAAAACGTGGAAAATTGTTTCCTTCAGCACAACAATCTTTACCAACCTTAGGGAAAATTGCCGGAAAAGGCAGCACGCTCTCGCCAGAGAAAATTGTGGCATTGCAACCGAATTTAATTATTGATGTAGGCAATGTTACCCCAAACTATATCGATCAAGCAAAACGGACTTTTGACCAAACAGGTGTACCTTATTTGCTGCTAGACGGCAAACTCAGTGAAACACCGACCACTTTGCGTTACTTGGGAAAAATACTAGGCGTAGAAAATCTCACTGAACCTCAAGCGAAGTATGCAGAAGAAACCCTCAAACAAGCGGTCGAAAATGCCTCTAAATTGACCAAAACCTTCTATTTAGCTCGTAGTGCAGATGGCTTACAAACAGGACAAAAAGGCTCTATTCATACAGAAGCCATTGAAATGGTTGGTTTAAAAAATGTGGTGGAAGGCGATCATAAAGGGCTCACGCAGGTTTCGATGGAGCAGCTTTTATTATGGAATCCTGATGTGATTTTCACCCAATATCCTGAGTTTTTGCAAACCTTAAAAGATAATCCGCAATGGCAACAGTTAAGTGCGGTTAAAAATGGACGGGTTTTTTTAATCCCGAATAATCCATTTGGTTGGTTAGATTCGCCACCTAGTGTGAACCGTTTGCTTGGCGTACGTTGGGTCTCGCATTTAGTTAGCGGTAAACCTATGACTGAATTTACAAAAGAAGTACAAACGTTTTATCACGTGTTCTATCAGATTGAATTAACCCAAGATCAAGCAACTCAATTGCTGCATGATGTGAAATAGTTATGCCGTATTTTGTTCAACGTAATCCCAAACTCTTTTTCACTTCGTTAGTGATTTTATTAGTCGGCACCATTTTGCTTTCATTGAATGTGGGGCGATTTCCGATTTCTCCCCTTCAACTTGGACAAGCGATTCGTTGTCTATTTGAAACGGAATGTCAAACGCCTTCTTCCGTTGAAACGGTGCTTTGGCATATTCGTACCCCGCGTATTTTGGTCGCCTGTTTAGTCGGTGCCGCATTAGCCGCCGCAGGCGCGACTTATCAAGGGATGTTTAAAAATCCGTTGGTTTCTCCTGATATCTTAGGTGTTTCAAGCGGTGCTGGGCTAGGGGCATCACTGGCAATTTTCTACAATTTACCGATGTTTTACGTGCAGCTTTTTGCCTTTAGTGGCGGTATCTTGGCGGTGCTGTGTGTTTCGATGGTCGCATCACGAAGCCGTAATCAAGATCCGATTTTGGTCTTAGTGCTTTCAGGGATTGCTATCGGTTCATTACTTGGTGCAGGTATTTCACTGTTAAAAATTTTAGCCGATCCTTTCACCCAATTACCTTCGATTACTTTTTGGCTATTAGGCAGTTTCACGGCCGTAGGAGTGAAAGAATTAACTCAACTTGCCCCTATTTTGATACTCGGCATTCTGCCACTTTTCTTATTGCGTTGGCGCTTAAATCTGCTCGCCTTAGAAGAAGATGAGGCTAAAAGCCTCGGTATTCCTATCCAACGCACGCGCTATATTTTGATTATTTTCACTACGCTTTGCACCGCAAGTGCGGTCTCCATTACGGGGATTATTGGCTGGGTCGGTTTGCTTGTACCCCATATCGCGCGATTATTAGTGGGGGCCAATTTTATTTTATTGCTGCCGACATCGTTGTTGCTTGGCGCGAGTTTTTTACTTCTCACCGACACACTCGCCCGCACGGTTGCAAGCATTGAACTTCCCATCGGGATTTTAACTTCTGCTTGTGGTGCCCCATTTTTCCTCTATTTATTGTTGAGAGGGCGAAAATGAATTTAATTGAAACGCAACAACTGAAGATTGGCTATGGCAGTAAGCCTCTGCTAGACAGGATCAATTTTGCATTAAAACCTCAGCAAATTTGCTGTTTACTTGGTGCCAATGGGGCGGGGAAAAGTACTTTCTTAAAAACCTTACTAGGTTTGCAACCTGCACTTAATGGGCAAATTCTCTTTCAAAATCGACCGCTTGCTACATATTCTGCCGCTGAATTAGCATGCGAAATTGCCTATGTGCCGCAAGCACACGCGCAACTTTTTCCTTTTCTGGTGCAAGATATGGTGTTGATGGGGCGTTCTGCATATCTAAAATGGTATCAAACCCCAAAAGCCGAAGATAAAGATCTTGCTCTTGCGGCTTTAGCGGAATTACAAATAACCCACCTTGCTAAACGTTATTACCATGAACTCAGTGGGGGCGAAAAACAACTCGTGCTCATCGCCCGAGCCATTGCACAACAGGCGAAATTGTTGATTATGGACGAACCAACAGCCAGTCTTGATTTCGGTAACCAAATTAGAGTGTTGGAAAAAATTAAACAGTTACAACATCAAAATATCGCCTTACTGATTACGACTCACAATCCTCAACAAGCGGTCTATTTAGCTGAAAATATTGCGATGCTCGATCAAGAATTTGGTTTCCAGCAAGGTGAAAAAAGTGAACTGATGACCTTTGAAAACCTCGCCAAAATTTACCGCACTTCAGTTCAGGAATTGCAAAAACATCTCAACATTTAAGGATAAACTATGATTTATTTCTCAGACAAAGAACTCGATGATTTTTTATTGGAAGATATTTATCGCGGCGACTTAACCACGCACGCATTAGGGCTAGAAAAAGTCCCTGCAAAAATTGAATTCAAACGTAAAAATGCCGGAGTAGTGGCAGGGATTTCGGTGGCAGAACGGTTACTGAAAAAATTAGACATTACGCCTCAGGTTTATGTGAATGAAGGGGAATCCGTTGAAGCAGGTGCTGTGTTGCTAAGTGCGGTCGATTCTGCGGACAAATTACAGCAGGCATGGAAAGTAGTGCAGCTTGTATTGGAATGGTCTTGTGGCGTGGCACAATACACGGCGGAGATGATTGCTAATGCCAAAGCCATTAACCCGCATGCGGTGGTGGCTTGTACCCGTAAAAGTATCCCGAATACCCGTAAACTGGCGACCAATGCGGTGCTGGCTGCTGGCGGACATATTCATCGTCAAGGCGTGAGTGAAACCTTACTGGTTTTCACAAATCATCGTAATTTATTGGCTGAACCGAATAACTGGGTGCATATTGTGGAAGCCTTAAAGCGTGAAGCACCAGAAAATAAGATCACTCTCGAAGCAGACAATTTTGCTCAATTCGAACAAATGATTACAGCCTCTCCTGATATTATTCAGCTAGATAAATGGTCGGTTGAAGACGTGAAAGCCGCCTTAGATCTCATTAACACGCAAGGCAAAACGATTACGCTTTCCGTCGCAGGTGGGGTGAATAAAAATAATGTGGCAGATTATGCCAAGTTAGGTATTCATTTGTTTATTACTTCTGCGCCTTATTATGCGGCACCAGAAGATATTAAGGTGGTAATTACTAAGGCATAGAATTTAAAGTGTTTCTTTACAATAATTCCTTGCTTTTATTGGCTTCAATCGTTAAAATTCAGGCTCCTTGTCATCGCTGAGTTAGAGATCGGCGAATGATGTATTAATAACACTACCTTTTAGGAGTAAAAAATGTCTCTAAGTACTGAAAAAAAAGCAGCAATCGTTGCTGAATTTGGTCGCGATGCGAAAGATACTGGTTCTTCTGAAGTTCAAATCGCATTATTAACTGCACAAATCAACCACTTACAAGCTCACTTCGCTGAGCACAAAAAAGACCACCATGGTCGTCGTGGTTTATTACGTATGGTTTCTCGTCGTCGTAAACTTTTAGACTACTTAAAACGTACTGATCTTGCTTTATACCAAAGCACTATCGCTCGTTTAGGTTTACGTCGCTAATTTTTATTACGATAGTAAAAATAAAAGCCTTCGGATTGCCGAGGGCTTTTTTATTTTTTGTATATTAGAAAAATAAAAAAACGGTCAAAAATTTGACCGCTCTTTGTTAATTATTAGTTTGCAATGCCTTTATGACGAAGTAATGCGTCTAATTGAGGTTCACGTCCACGGAAGCGTTTGAATAAGACCATTGGTTCTTCAGAGCCACCGCGAGTGAGAATTTCATCCAAGAAAGATTTACCGGTAACTGGATTGAAAATTCCTTCTTCTTCAAAGCGAGAGAAGGCATCTGCAGATAACACTTCAGCCCATAAGTAGCTGTAATAACCGGCTGCGTAACCGCCCGCAAAAATATGGCTAAAGCTATGTGGTGTTCTTGCCCATTCAACGCCTTTAATTACGGCAACTTTATCTTTCACTGCTTTTAAGGTATCAAGTACTTGATTAGCTTTGCCTGGTTCAAAAGTATGATGAAGGGTAAAATCAAACAAGCCAAATTCAAGCTGACGTAACACAAACATCGCTGCTTGGTAGTTTTTCGCTTTGAGAAGTTGATTTAATTTTTCTTCTGGTAACGGTTCGTGCGTTTCAAAGTGACCAGAGATAAAATCAAGGGCTTCTTTTTCCCAACACCAGTTTTCCATAAATTGGCTTGGAAGTTCTACGGCATCCCAAGGCACCCCATTGATACCCGCAACATCTGGTACGTCAACTTTGGTGAGCATATGGTGAATTCCGTGACCAAACTCATGGAAGAGAGTCGTGACTTCATCATGGGTGAATAGTGCAGGTTTATCACCAATAGGTGCATTGAAGTTACAGGTTAAATAGGCAACAGGTTTTTGAATTGAACCGTCGGCATTGCGTTTTCTGCCGATACAATCATCCATCCATGCGCCGCCACGTTTATTTTCGCGCGCATAAAGATCGAGATAGAAACTGCCGCGTACTTCTCCCGTTTCATCAATTAAATCAAAGAAACGCACATCTTTATGCCAAGTATCTACGCCAAAACGTTCAACTGCACGAATATTAAAAATACGTTTAATTAATTCAAATAAGCCCGAAATAACGCGATCTTCAGGGAAATAAGGACGAAGTTCTTCATCATTGATCGCATATAAATGTTGTTTTTGTTTTTCAGAGTAGAAACTGATATCCCAAGGGGCAAGTTCCGTTATACCAAATTCTTTTTCACAATAAGCTTTGAGTTCCGCTAATTCTTTCTCGCCTTGTGCTTTTGAACGATCCGCAAGATTATTTAAGAAATCTAACACTTGTTGTGGATTTTCTGCCATTTTGGTCGCAAGTGAGCGTTCAGTATAGGTATTGAAACCTAATAGTTTGGCTAGTTCTACGCGTAACGTCATGATTTCTTCAATGATCGCTGTGTTATCCCATTTGCCTGCGTTTGGACCTTGATCAGAAGCGCGAGTCGCATAAGCACGATACATTTCTTCGCGTAATGCTGCATTTTCACAATAGGTCATGATAGGCAAATAACTTGGGATTTCCAACGTAAAGCGATAGCCTTTTAAGCCTTTGCTTTCAGCAGATTGTCTTGCTGCAAGTAATGCAGATTCAGGAAGACCCGCTAATTGGCTTTCATCTTCAATAACCTTTTCCCAACCCATGGTGGCATCGAGTACATTATTGCTAAATTGTGCACTTAATTCTGATAAACGTGCCACAATCTCACCATAACGCTTTTGTTTTTCTTCGGACAAACCAATACCTGAAAGCTCAAAATCACGCAGTGCATTTTCAATGGCTTTCTTTTGTGCTACTGAATAAGTGGCAAATTCAGGACTATTTTTTAAGGCTAAATAAGCGTTGTATAAGCCTTTGTGTTGGCCTACCCAGGTACTGTATTCAGAGAGTAGTGGTAAGCAGGCTTGATACGCATCACGTAATTCAGGGCTATTTTTCACGGAATTTAAATGAGAGATTGGTGACCAAGCGCGGCTTAGGCGTTCGCCTGCTTCAGAAAGCGGTTCAATAAAGTTTTCCCAAGTAAAGTGCGGTTGTTTTAAAACTTGTTCAATGGCTTGACGATTTTCTTCGATGAGTTCTTGGATTGCCGGTTGAATATGTTCTGGTTTGATTTGAGAAAACGGCGGTAAGCCTTCAATATGAAGTAATGGATTAGACATAAATATTCCTTTTGCTAACAGTTTCTTTAGTAAGTTGCGACAAATTCTATAATATCAAGGTTGAAAAATCTAAAAAATCAGTAATAATTGCGTATTACTTTTATTTAGGAATAATAATGAACGGCGTGTTATTGTTTTCTGGCTTAATCACTTTTTCGATTATAGTCGGTTTTGTTGCACTTAAATTTTTTCCAAAAAATCCTTTAATTAAAGCCATTTATATTATACTAGGCTGTATTTCTTTGGTTTTAGGCGTGATTGGTGTTTTTCTACCATTTCTGCCGACCACACCTTTTTTATTACTCACGCTTTATTCGTTTGCGCAAGGTTCTTCTCGTTTAGAACGTTGGTTCTTGGAGACGAAACTTTATCAAAAATACCTAAAATCCTTTAATGAGCGACGTTCATTAACGAAAAAAACAAAAATCTCTATTTTAACCTTTTCAACCACGATGCTTTTAATTGGTTTTTATTTTACTCCAAGTGTTGTGGGACGAACGATCATTGCGATTTTAATTGCGGTAAAATATTGGTTCTTTTTCTTTTGGATTAAAACAGAAGACGTTGAAAATGGATAATGCTTTCCTTACTTGGCTTAAAAGTGCGGTCATTTTAGGTGTCGTTTTGGGATTAAGCGGTTGTGACAAATTAAATAGCCCGAAATCTACAAATACGGTATCAGAAGAGCAACCAACACAAAGCCAGTCTATTGAACAAGAAAATACTTCAAAACCGAGTAGAACTTTACTGACTCGGGCGTTTACTCATTCTCCTTCTTTTGAGCCTTGGTTTGTGCGTTATCCTGAACAAGAAAACTTATTGCGCGATTTATATGAAGGCTTAACCGCTTATGATCAGGAAGGACGAATCGTGCCAGGTATCGCAGAAAGTTGGCAAACAAAAGACAACAAAACTTGGCTCTTTACCTTACGTGAAGGGCTTCGTTGGTCAAACGGTGAACCTTTAGTCGCTCAAGATGTGATGCTTTCTTGGCAAGCACTGTCTCAATCCAATAGTCCATTAAGATCTTATTTGGCTTATCTTAATCTAAAAAATGCGAAAGGCGTTTTAGAAAAAAATAAACCTTTTAAGAGTTTAGGCATTTATGCGGAAAATGACCGCACTTTACGCATTGAGCTTGATAAACCAACACCGTATTTGCCGGAAATGTTGGCGCATATTAGCCTCGTGCCACAATATAGCGATCCTGATTCCCCTGTGACTAATGGGGCTTATATGATCGAAAGTGAAAGTGTGAGAAGCATACACTTAGCGAAAAATCCCTATTATTGGCAGAAAAATAATGTTGCTTTTGAACGCGTAGCTTATCTACCTTTTGTTGCGCCTAAATTGGATGAATTTGATGTGGTGGTTGATGTGCCTGAAGTTCATTCAGATCTTCAGCATTTTCCGAAGCTTTGTGAGTATTTTTATGAATTTAATTTAAACGATCCTAAACTTGCTAAGGCAGATGTGCGTAAGGCGATCGCTTCGTTGGTTTCGGTTACAAATATTGTGAATAATGAGATTCCAGCGGCAATTCCAAGTTCTTATTTTTTACCGAAAGCTATGCTAAATGGACAAGATTCAAGATGGGAGCCCGTTGTTGCCGAGCAGTTATTGGCTCAAAATAAAATTGATGAAAGACATCCGCTACATTTAAATGTGCTCTATGATGATGCACCCTTGCATGTGAATATCGCGCAACGTGTAGTAGGGCAATTAACGCAGTCCGATATGTTGCGCGTGGATGCCCAACCCGTCAATTGGCAAACATTACAAATGAAACGCCAAAAGGGTGATTTCCAAGTCATTCGTTCTGGCTGGTGTGCAGACTTTAATCATCCGATGGCATTTTTGGGTTTGTTCTATTCTAAAAGCCCCGATAATAAAAATGGCTATGCTAATGCAGAATACGATCAACTTTTTGAGCAAGCACTGAAAAGCTTAAATGAAAAAGAGCGGTCAGAAATTTACTTAAAATTAAGTGAGAAGATCCAACAGGAAAACCTTGCGTTACCGCTTTTCCAATACACTACACCGGTTTATATTTCTCCAACTATTATGGGAGCGAAGAAAAATCCAGTAGGGGTTATTTATAGCAAAGATCTATGGCGAAAAGTGGAAAGCTAAAGCTGATTAAGAAAGTTGTTTATCATGCGATGAACAACTTTTTTATTAAATTTAATTAAAAGTATAAAGTAACACTATTTACTTTTTGTTTTTATCCGCTACAATACACAACAAATCAACTTAGAGGGAAATCCTGATGTTAAAAATGAATGATTTAGTTAAGCTTAGTCAGACACCAAAATCCACGGTGCTGTACTATGTGAAAGAAGGTTTGTTGCCAGAGCCGGTGAAAGATAAACCGAATTTTCATCTCTATGATGAACATTGTGTGAAGTTACTCAGCTTTATTAAATATCTACAAAGCAATTTCAATGCAACGATTTCACAAATTAAAGCACTTTTTGCACATCCTCATTTTGATTGGAATAATCCTTATGAAAGTCTTATTGGATTATTAGACATCATCATGGGTGCTGAAAATGAAGTATTTTCAGTGGAGCAACTCTCTGCAGAATTTCATCTTTCTACTCAGCAAATCGAAGAGATGGTAGCGGAAGGATTATTGAATCCTCGTGAAGGCATTTTTACAGCAAAAGAACGTGATATTTTGGCGATCTTAGCGCGTTGTGATGCAGCCGAAATGGATGTAGTGAAAGCTTATTTAGCTGCAGCAAAAATGTTAGCGGAAAAAGAGGTGAATGTGACTTTAGCGGCATTATCCAATAGCGAACAAAAAGATGAAAAATTAAAACACTTATTTGATTTATTGTTGGTGTTAAAACCTTATCTCTTGAATATGAAAACCTTTAATCTTTATCAAGCGGAGAGTGCAAAATGAAACTCTTAAAATATGCTGGCTTTTTGCCTTATTTAGCCATTGCCTTTATTAATGCCAGTGTAGATTTGGCACATAAAATTACCATTCAAAATGTATTACTGAAGAGCTTTTCAGGGGAGAGTTTGGTGGTTTTAACGGCATTAATTAATGCGATGATTTTATTACCGTTTATTTTCTTGTTTTCCCCTTCGGCATTTATCAACGATAAATTTTCTCGCACCAATGTGATCCGTTACAGCAGTTTAGCGGCTGTGGTGATCAGTGCGGGAATTTTATTGAGTTATATGACGGGCATGTTTGCGCTTTCCTTTGTACTCACATTGATTTTGGCGGCGCAAAGTGCGGTCTATTCTCCGGCCAAATATAGCATTATTAAATCGATTGTGGGTACTGAAAATATCGGTATGGCAAACGGTGTGATTCAAGCGCTCACCATTGTGGCCATTCTATTTAGTTCTTTTGCCTTTTCTTTCTTCTTTGAAGCGCATTATGTGGCATCAGATGACCCGAATGAAGTATTACAAAGTGTTTGGGTGATAGGTGTAGCATTAGTATTATTGAGTGCACTAGAAGCCTATTTTGCGTTTAAAATCCCATTCTTTAAGCAAGAAGCTGAGAATACAGATGGTCAGTTTGATATGAGAAAATACCTTTCTTTAGGGTATTTAAAAGATAACGTTCGCACATTAAAAGCAGATCAAAATATTTGGTTGAGTGTCATTGGATTAAGTCTCTTTTGGGGTGTGTCACAAATTATTGTGGCAGCGTTCCCTGCACATTATAAAGCGATGTTCAATGAAGATAATGCTGTTGTCATTCAAGCAATTTTAGCGGTAAGTGGCGTAGGACTAGTGCTTGGTTCATATCTTGCTGGACGTGCTTCTCGTTTGCATATTGAGTTAGGTATTGTGCCGCTTGGTGCATTGGGTATTTGTGCATCATTATTCTTCTTAACCCTAGCCCAAAGTGGGGTGGTATTAGCACTTTGTTCTTTTGTCTTTGGTTTCTCTGGCGGTTTATTAATCGTGCCATTAAATGCGACCATTCAGTATTTTGCACCGGAGAAAATCAGCGGCAAAATCATGGCAGGTAACAACTTTGTACAAAACGTGTTTATGGTGGTTTTTTTGCTATTAAGTATTGTTTTTGTACAACTTAATGTTTCGACTCAAGGTTTATTCTTAGTGACGTCTGCTGCATGTTTTGCTGCGAGTCTATATACCATGTCGAAAGTACCCCATTTATTTACGCGTTTATTCCTACTCTTTGCGTTAAAAGCGAATTACCGTTTTCATGTGGATGGGTTAAAAAATCTTCCACAAAGTGGTGGTGTGTTGTTATTAGGTAACCATATTAGCTGGATTGACTGGTTAGTGTTACAAGCGGCTAGCCCTCGTGCGATTAAATTTGTCATGTATCGTCCGATTTACAATAAATGGTATCTCACTTGGTTCTTCCGTATTTTTAAAGTGATCCCGATTGGTGGAGGCTCAAGCCGTGAATCTATTGAAACCATTCGTGAATATTTAGCTCGTGGTGAAGTGGTGGCGTTATTCCCAGAAGGCCATATCAGCTATAACGGTCAAATTAATGAGTTCCAAAAAGGCTTTGAGCACGTATTAAAAGATTTAGAGAATGTGACGACTGTTCCGTTCTATTTACGTGGATTATGGGGTAGCAGCTTCTCTCGTGCCGATTCTTTCTATAAGAATTTAACTAAACGCCAAGGCAAACGTGAAATTTTAGTAGCATTTGGTAAACCCATTCATGGCTTTATTGATGCGACAGCGATGAAGCAAAAAGTACTCGAACTTTCTTTCTCCGTATGGGAAAAAGTCATGAGTAAACGTAAACCACTTATGCACCATTGGTTGAATTCGGCAAAATCGAATTTATTCAAAGAAGCCGCGGTGGATGCGCAAGGCACTAAACTGAATAACCTGAAATTTATTGCTGCAGTATTGATGTTTGTGAAAACCTTGAAAGCTGCTTTAGGGAATGAAAAAAATGTTGGCGTGTTATTACCAAGTTCATCAATCGGGGCAATTATCAATATGACCTTAATGGTGATGGGCAAAGTACCGGTAAATTTAAACTACACGCTAAGCCCTGAGGTGATGGAAAAAGCGTTGAAGAAAGCCAATATTTCGCAAGTCATTACCTCTGAAAAATTCTTGGATAAGTTGAACGCAAAAGGTTTTGACTTTAGCCAAGTGGTGGCTGATAAAGCCCTCTTTATGGAAAATTTAGGGAAATCGATCACTAAAGCGAATAAAGTGCGGTCATTTTTAACGGCGTTTTTAGCGCCACAATGGTGGATTAAATTACGCTACTTTGCAGACGTAAGCTTAGAAGATAATGCCACCATCCTATTCAGTAGTGGTAGTGAAGGTGATCCGAAAGGCATTGAATTAAGCCATAAAAATTTACTGACTAACATTAAACAGATCGGTGAATTATTAAATTTCCATAAAGATGATGTGATTTTGAATTCCTTACCAATTTTCCACTCATTTGGATTAACCGTGACAACCTTATTGCCATTGTGTGAAGGCATTAAAATGGTGAGTGTGGCGGATCCAACAGATGGGGCGACAGTAGGAAAAATGTGTGCTCGACATCGGGTGAGTATTTTATTTGGGACTTCAACTTTCTTTAGATTGTATGTACGCAATAAGAAATTCCATCCGTTAATGTTACAAAACGTGCGTATGGTTATTGCGGGTGCCGAAAAATTGAAAGCAGATGTAAAAGAAGCCTTCAAACTTAAATTTGGCTTGGAAATTTACGAAGGTTATGGCGCAACTGAAACAGCACCGGTAGCCAGTGTCAATATGCCTAATTTACTTGATCCGGAAACCTTACAAGAGTTTACCTTTAATCAAGCCGGTACAGTTGGTATGCCATTACCAGGCACTATTATTAAAATTGTGGATCCGGAAAGCTTGCAGGAATTACCAGTCGGAGAAGACGGCTTGATTTTGATTGGTGGTGGACAAGTGATGAAAGGTTATTTGAATGCACCAGAAAAAACAGCAGAAGTGATTGTTGAAATTGATGGTGTGCGTTATTACAAAACCGGTGATAAAGGCCATATCGATCATAACGGCTTTATTACCATTGTGGATCGTTATTCTCGATTTGCTAAAGTCGGCGGCGAAATGATCAGCCTCGGCAGCGTGGAAGAGAAACTTTCACAAGTATTTGATGAAGAAACTCAATTTGTTGCCGTTGCCTTGAGCGATGATAAAAAAGGCGAGAGCATTGTGCTTTTAATTAAGTCTGCGCTTTCTTTAGATGAGATCAATGAACGCATTAAAGGATTAAATGTTCCGCCAATTATGCTACCAAGCCAAGTCTTCTTAGTGGATGAAATTCCAATGCTCGGAAGTGGTAAAGTGGATTTTAAAGGCGCGAAGAATCTGGCGATGAGTTTGGTTAAGTAAAGAACATCGTAATAAATAAAAGAGCGGTCAATTTGACCGCTCTTTTTTGTTATTAAATGAACCTCATTTAGGTATTTTCAGCATTTTTAACCTTACATCAACGTACCGACATATTTTAACATGACCCCAGCGGCAATAGCTGAGCCAATTACACCAGCAACGTTTGGTCCCATCGCGTGCATAAGTAGGAAGTTTTGGTTATCCGCTTCCAATCCGATTTTGTTAGAAACACGAGCAGCCATAGGAACAGCAGATACACCAGCAGAACCAATAAGCGGGTTAATTTTGTTTTTGCTGAATTTGTTCATCAATTTGGCCATTAATACACCGCTACCTGTACCGATTCCGAAAGCAATCACGCCAAGAATCAAAATGCCCAACGTTTGCGGTTGTAGGAATTTATCTGCAATCAGTTTAGAACCCACAGATAAGCCAAGTACGATGGTTACGATATTAATCAAGGCGTTTTGTGTGGTGTCGCTTAAACGTTCAACTACGCCACTTACGCGCATGAGATTACCGAAACAGAACATCCCAAGTAATGGGGCTGCATCCGGTAAGAGTAAACCAACGAGCAACAGCAAAATCACCGGAAACAAGACTTTTTCTCGATTACTCACATGGCGCATTTGCGTCATGCGGATTTTGCGTTCTTCTTCTGTAGTTAACGCTTTCATAATCGGCGGTTGAATCAACGGCACTAGTGCCATGTAGGAATAGGCTGCCACGGCAATAGCACCAAGCAATTCAGGCGCAAGTTTGCTAGTGAGATAAATCGCTGTTGGGCCATCAGCACCACCGATAATACCGATAGATGCGGCTTGAGGTAGTGTGAATTCGATAATACCGAAATAATTTAGCGCTAGTGCACCGAGTACGGTAGCGAAAATACCGAATTGAGCAGCCGCACCAAGTAGCAATGTTTTTGGATTGGCTAATAACGGACCAAAGTCTGTCATTGCCCCTACGCCCATAAAAATGACTAATGGTGCAATGCCGTAGTTGATCGCAACTTTATAGAATAATGCCAAAATACCGGCGCTATAACCCATATCTACAGATAACGCTTCTAATTGATTTATCATCGATATCGGCGCAGAATTTAGTGCTGTTTTAATTGCAGCAAGATCGGGTGAAACACCCAATTGTGAAGCGATTACGGCAATTTGTTCTGGTGAGCCGAGATGAAGCAAATTCTCCAATGCTGTCATAGCAAGACCTGCCTCAGGGATATTGGACAATAGTCCGCCGAAACCAATTGGTAGTAACAACAAAGGTTCAAATTTGCGTGAGATGGCAAGCCACAGCAACAGTAGGCTCACAGCGATCATCACTGCTTGCCCCCATTGCAGATGGAATATACCCATCCCTTTAATTAACGCAATAATACTCTCCATAGACCATTCCTTATGCTAAGGTCATCACGGTGTCACCTACGGCGACAGCATCACCGGCTTTGACACAAATGCCACGTACGGTACCAGCCTGTGCGGCTTTCACTTCGGTTTCCATTTTCATGGCTTCGAGAATGAATAATACATCGCCAGCTGCTACGGTTTGACCTTCTGTTGCAACAACTTTCCAAATATTACCTGCCATCGGAGCCGTTACCGGTGTGCCGCCCGTTGCTGGCGCTGGAGTCGTTTGTGGCACAGCTTGAGGAGCAGTAGTCGCGACATGAGAGATATCACCGCCCTCACTTACTTTCACCACAAAGGCTTTACCTTCCAATTCCACAGTATAAATAGCGGAGCCAGAAGCAGCTGGTGCAGCTTTAGAAACAGGTTTATTTTCCACCACACTTTCATTACCAGTTGGAGCGGGTTCAAAGGCTGCAGGGTTGTTGCGGTTCTCTAAGAATTTCCACGCAATTTGCGGGAAGAGCGCCACGATTAAAGCATCATCTACAGCGTTGTCTGCCAATTTCACCCCTTTCGATTTAGCTTGTTCTGAAACTTCCGCTTCAATTTTTGCCATTTCAGGTGCAATGTGATCGGCTGGACGGTCAGTTACTGGTGCCGCACCTTCTAATACTCGAGCTTGCAATGCGCTATCTACCGGTGCAGGTGTTTTACCGTATTCACCTTTTAAAATACCGGCAGTTTCTTTGGCGATAGTTTTGTAGCGTTCGCCAGTGAGAACGTTAATAACCGACTGTGTACCAACAATTTGAGAGGTTGGTGTAACGAGTGGAATGTAGCCCAAGTCTTTGCGCACGCGTGGGATTTCTTCTAATACTAAATCTAATTTATCGGATGCATTTTGTTGTTTTAGCTGGTTTTCCAAGTTGGTGAGCATACCGCCTGGCACTTGTGCCACTAAAATACGGCTATCTACACCGCGTAATTGGCCTTCAAATTTGGCATATTTTTTACGCACATTACGGAAATAGGCAGCAATTTTTTCCAAGCGAGGAATATCCAAACCGGTGTCATATTCAGTGCCTTGTAAGGTGGCGACTAGGGATTCAGTTGCAGGGTGACCATAAGTTCCAGACATAGAAGAAATTGCCGTATCAATACCATCTACACCAGCTTCAACCGCTTTTAATAGCGCCATTTCTGCCATACCAGTAGTCGAATGGCAGTGTAAATGCAATTCTACGTCGAAACGTTTTTTGATTTCACGTACTAAGTCTGCCGCCGCCATTGGATTTAAAATACCTGACATGTCTTTGATGACCAAACTGTCGATACCGATTTCAAGTAATTGTTCTGTGGTATCGAGCCAGGTTTGCATGGTATGAACTGGGCTGGTGGTATAACTTAAAGTCCCTTGAGCATGACCACCAAATTTACGTACTGCTTGCAACGCTGCTTTCATATTACGCGGGTCATTGAGCGCATCGAATACGCGGAAAACATCCATACCATTTGCTACACAACGTTCTACGAAACGTTCTACTACATCATCAGCATAGTGGCGATAGCCTAATAGGTTTTGGCCACGTAATAGCATTTGTAATGGAGTTTTTGGACAAGCTTTTTTCAATTCACGCAAACGAACCCAAGGATCTTCACCTAAAAAGCGAATACAGCTATCAAATGTTGCACCGCCCCAAGCTTCCAACGACCAATAGCCAATATCATCTAATTCATGGGCAATTGGTAGCATATCATCAAGACGCAAACGCGTTGCGAAAAGTGATTGGTGGGCATCTCGAAGCACCAGTTCTGTCATTTTTATTTTTTTAGTCATGGTAAAATCCTTATTTATTTGAACTGTTGGGTACGGCGATGGTGTGCGATAGCCGCTGCAATCACAGGACGTAACCGCTCAAAATCGTCAGTAGGTGCCGCAGAAAGTGCGGTTGAATTTTGGGAAGTTTTGGGTTCGGGTTGAGGTTCAGGAAAGAATCGGTTGATAAGTTTAGACATCAATCCAATTGCCCAAATTAAAATGAGCAAAAAGACCAATACAAAACCCATCCCTGAAAACATCAGGTTAATTCCTTCGCCTATAAGTGCAGAGGGAGTCATCATTTTTCTTCCTTATTTGTTTGAAAAAATGGACAATTTTATTCTAATCTATCTGTTTAAATAAAACTGTGATGAAGATCATAATTTGAAATATAGGCACACAATAAAAGGGGAAATGTGCGGTTGATTTTGACGATATTTTGGCGTGAGTTAAATATTATTAATGAGGTATTTTTACTGAAACATACGTTATACAAAGCGTGTAAAAATTAAAAGGACTAAGTCCTATAGTGATAGAACTTAGTCCTTGAATTAAATGAATCTCGATTTGTTGATAGAAAGGAAAATTATTCTACTTTTACAATCCAGCCTTCAGGTGCTTCCACATCACCGAATTGGATGCCGGTTAGCTCGTTGTAAAGTTTACGTGTAACAGGGCCTACTTCAGTTTCTGAATAGAACACGTGGAATTTACCTTTGTGTTGAATACCACCTACTGGCGTAATCACTGCGGCAGTACCACAAGCACCCGCTTCGGCGAATTGCTCAAGTTGATCAATATACACGTCACCTTCAATGGCTTCCATACCTAAACGTTCTTTTGCAATGTGAAGCAATGAGTATTTAGTGATACTCGGTAAAATAGAGTCAGAAGCTGGCGTGATAAATTTGTTATCTTTGGTGATACCAAAGAAGTTTGCTGCACCTACTTCTTCAATTTTTGTGTGAGTTTTAGGATCTAGGTAAATCGCGTCTGCAAATTTACGTTCTGGTGTACCTTGTTCTGCGGCTAGTTCATGAGGAAGCAAACTTGCTGCATAGTTACCACCCACTTTTACACCACCGGTTCCCATCGGAGCAGCACGGTCGTAATCAGTCGTAATGAAGTTAGATGGTGCTAAACCACCTTTGAAATATGCGCCTACTGGGCAGCAGAATACAGAGAAAATAAATTCAGGTGCGGTTTTTACACCGATATTCGCGCCAGTACCAAAGAGGAATGGACGTAAATATAATGTTGCGCCAGAGCCGTAAGGACCTAACCATTCTTGGTTTGCTTTCACTACTTCTTTACAAGCGCGGATAAATAATTCTGTTGGCACTTGTGGCATTAATAAACGATCAGAGGTGTGTTGCATACGTTTTGCATTTTGATCAGGACGGAATAAGTTGATTGAACCATCTTTACAACGATAGGCTTTTAAGCCTTCAAAGCATTGTTGACCGTAGTGAATTGCAGTTGAACCTTCGTGGATATGTAGTATATTATCAGTGGTAAGTTTCCCTTCATCCCATTTACCATCTTTCCAATGTGCGATGAAACGGTAATCTGTTTTGATATAACTAAATCCAAGATTGTTCCAGTCTAAGTCTTTCATTTTGCTTCCTTAATTTGTATAAATAATTTTATGAATGGAAATGCAGTTAATCTACACCATTACGATAACTATGAAAACCTTTAAACACAAAAATATTGTGATTTCTCAAAATTTTTATTGGATTTTTAAATTTGTGAAGTTGGTCAGGAAATAAAATTTTGCTTATGCTAAAATGCCAGGAATAAAAAAACGCCGCTCGAAACGAGCAGCGCTTAACCAGAATGGTTTAATATATACAGGAAGTAAATGAGTAACTTAATTGTTACTCCAGTTCGGAGAACCGAACTATATGCAAACACAACATCATACTTAAGTCTGAAACTCATTAACTTGTAAGGAATTACCAATCATTAAGTATGGGTGTATTGTAGGTAGAAGGTGATGGAAGGACAAATGATGTTTTTTTATTTGATGCATAAAAAAAACTAATCCGAATTAAATCTTCGTTATTATAAACTAAAATTTAGCTGTTGGGAAGAATTATGTATAAACGTTTGCCTCCCTTGAATTCATTGAAGTCTTTCGAGTCTGCTGCACGACATTTAAGCTTCACAAAAGCGGCAGATGAACTTTTTGTGACACAAGCCGCAGTGAGCCATCAAATAAAATTATTAGAAGATTTTTTAGGTGTTGAGCTTTTTATTCGTAAAAATCGTTCACTCGAATTGACAGAATTTGGGAAAGCCTATTTTGTTGATATCAATAAAATCTTACGAAAATTAAATGAAGCGACTGAACGTTTATTAACACTTAAAGCTGAACCACATTTGGCAATTAGTGTGCCACAAACCTTTGGTATTCAATGGCTTGTGCCACATTTGAGTGATTTTAATAAACAATATCCTGAAATTGAAGTACGCTTGAAGGGCGTCGATCAAGATGAAGGTTTATTGAATAAAGAAATTGATATTGCCATTTATTATGGAAAAGGCGATTGGGAAAACTTACAAGTCGATCGTTTAGGCGAAGAAAACCTCGTGATTTTAGCGGCGCCTTCATTGCTTGAGAAAATTCCCGTTCGCCGTCCAGATGATTTGAAAAAGCACACGCTGATTCACACACATACTCGAGATAACTGGCAAGCGATGGCGGATTATCTCAAATTAGATGATTTGAATATTCAGCAAGGCCCGTTATTTAGCCACACCTTTATGGCATTGCAAGCAGCCGTTCATGGGCAGGGTATTGCGCTAGCAAATCGTATTTTGGCTCAGCAAGAAATTGAAAACGGTCATTTGCAAATTGTGTTACCAACCGAATTGCGGGATCCAAAATCATTCTATGTGGTCAATCATTTAGATCGTTTAGATGATGAACAAATTCAAGCCTTTAGAACATGGATTAAAGATTCAATTAAATTAGGAAAACATGAATAAATTAGCCTTATATTGTCGAATTGGCTTTGAAAAAGAAGTCGCTGCAGAAATTGCCGACCGAGCTTCTGAGCGTGGTGTATTTGGTTTTGCTCGCGTAGTAGAAAACAGCGGCTATGTTATTTTTGAATGTTATCAACCGGGTGATGCGGATCGTTTAGCGCGAGAAATCCCTTTTAATCGTTTGATTTTTGCGCGTCAAATGATTGTTGTTTCAGATTTCTTAGAAAATCTCGATCCTCAAGATCGTATCTCGCCAATTCAGGCTCAATATAAATGCATTGCAGAAGACATTAATCTTAAGCAAGCGGTAGAGCTATTTGTCGAAACAGCAGATACCAATGAAGCCAAAGAGCTTTCGACATTTTGCCGAAAATTTACTGTGCCGTTACGCCAAGCGTTGAAAAAACAAGGTTGGTTACAAGGTAAGGCGAACGCAAAGCGCGGTCAGATTCTACATTGTTTTTTCACTCAGCCGAATTGCTGCTATGTAGGGTATTCTTATCTTGGCAATAACTCTACCCATTTTATGGGGATACCACGTTTGAAATTCCCAGCGGATGCGCCAAGCCGTTCAACTTTAAAATTGGAAGAAGCGATTTTAACCTTTATTCCTCGAAATGAAGAAAGTAAACGTTTGAATGAAAATATGGTTGGCATCGATCTCGGTGCTTGCCCAGGCGGCTGGACTTATCAATTAGTGAAACGTGGTTTATTTGTGTATGCAGTTGATCACGGCAAAATGGCGGCGAGCTTACATGATACTGGCAGAATTGAGCACTGTCCGGAAGATGGATTTAAATTCCAACCACCAAAACGCAAGCATATTGATTGGCTTGTGTGTGATATGGTGGAGCAACCAAGTCGAATTGCGAATTTAATAGGAAAATGGTTGATTAACGGCTGGTGCCGAGAAACCATTTTCAACTTGAAATTGCCAATGAAAAAACGCTATCAAGAAGTGATGTTGTGCTTAGAAAATCTTGCGGTGATGTTGGCAGAAAAAGAACTGGAATTTGATATTCAGGCGAAGCATTTGTATCACGATCGTGAAGAGATTACGGTACATATTGCTTTAAAATAAAAAAGCAAAGTGCGGTCAAAAAACATGGAATTTTTTGACCGCACTTTTTATTTAAACCATTATTTATTCGCTAAAATCACTGCGCGAGTTGGGGCTTGATAGCCTTCGATGGTTTTACTGTGATCGTTTGGATCTAAGAAATCAATCAAACTTTCATTTTCTAACCAATCCGTTTTACGCTGTTCTTCTAATGTTGTGGTGGCAACATCCACACAACGCACATTTGTAAAGCCGACTTTTTCCAACCAATTAATGAGTGCGGCAACAGAAGGAATAAAATACACGTTCTTCATTTTTGCATAGCGATCTGATGGCACTAAGACTGTATTGGCATCACCATCAACCACTAAGGTTTCTAACACCAATTCGCCACCTTTTACTAATTGGTTTTTTAGCTGTGTGAGATGATCGAGCGGTGATTTACGATGATAAAGCACACCCATTGAGAATACGGTATCAAATGCCGCAAGTGGTTGCATTTCTTCAATACCTAATGGGATTAAGTTAGCTCGACGATCGTTATTTAGTAATTTTCGAACCGCTTCAAATTGGCAAAGGAAAAGCTCGGTAGGATCAATACCAACGACCATTTTTGCGCCTTCACCAACCATTCGCCACATATGGTAGCCGCTACCGCAGCCCACATCTAAAATGGTACGATCTTTTAATGGTGCAAGATGAGGCAAAACACGATCCCATTTGAAATCAGAACGCCATTCGCAATCCACGTGAATATCAAATAAATGATAAGGTCCTTTTCGCCACGGCATCAATTGCTTCAAATGATGGATAATGCGTTGTTTTTCGCCCTCTGAAAGTGGGGAAGTGCGGTCAGATTTCACTGCATTTTTTAAATCGATGGTATCTGCCTGCAAATCAGGAAGAAAGTCCACGATTTTTGACCATTTAGCATAATCACCATGGGTTTGTTTTTCCCATTCTTTTAGCTGCAAAGGTAATGTTTCTAGCCAAGCCGATAAATTGGTGGTGGCAATTTGTTGATAAAAAGGACGAAAATCAATCATTATTTTGCTTCCTTATAGGCTCTTTCTGCTTTTTCAAAGGTTTCTTTAACTTCATTTTCAGGTTCTGCAGAAAGGAGAGAAACTACAATAATTGCAAGGCTAGCAAGCGTAAAACCAGGGATCATTTCATAGACGTTAAACCATTCACTGGTTTCAGGAATCACCGATTTCCAAGCAAAGACAACCACTGCACCGACAACCATTCCCGCCATCGCCGCTGATGAAGTCATGCGTTTCCAGAATAAGGAGAAAAGCACAACAGGACCAAATGCAGAACCAAAGCCAGCCCAGGCAAATTCAACGAGTTTTAATACTTTGCTGTTTTCATCTTGTGCAATCCAAATCGCAATGCCCGCGATAACTAAAACCATTGCACGACCTAGCCAAACTAATTCTTTTTCAGAGGCTTTTGGACGAATAAACCCTTTATAAAAATCTTCAGTAATAGAGCTTGAAGAAATTAATAATTGAGCGGAAAGTGTACTCATTACTGCCGCCAAGATCGCAGAGAGTAGAATACCGGCAATCCATGGATTAAAGAGCAATTTAGCCAGTTCAATAAAGACTTGTTCTGGTTCATTATTTACCACACCAGCCACATTAGGGTTAGCAAAGAAATAAGGAATACCGAAGAAGCCAATACCAATCGCACCCGTGAGGCAAATCACCATCCATGTCATACTGATGCGGCGTGCTTTAATAAGAGATTTCACCGAGTAAGCAGCCATAAAACGAGCAAGGATATGCGGTTGACCAAAATAACCTAAGCCCCAAGCCGCTAAACTTAATAAACCTAATGGTGTAGTAGAACTAAATAAATCAGTAAAGTCTTTACTTGCGGCAATTTCCGCTTGATGTAGCACTTCCGTAAATTGTGATGTATCACCCAAACTTAAAAAGATGAATAACGGCGTTAAAATTAAGGCAAAAATCATCAATGTAGCTTGAATCGTATCCGTCCAACTTACCGCTAGAAATCCACCGATAAAGGTATAGACGATAGTCGCTAATGCGCCGTACCAAATGGCGGTGGAATAGTCGACTGAGAATAGGTTTTGGAATAATTTCGCCCCAGCAACCACACCGGAACCACAATAAATGGTGAAGAATACTAGGATGATTGTTGCAGACACAATTTTTAAGAGATTATGTGATGTGCCAAAGCGACGGTGGAAATATTCCGGTAATGTGAGAGCATTGTTGTTAAATTCGGTATAGATCCGTAAACGACCAGCCACGAGCAACCAGTTAAAATAAGCCCCTAGGATTAAACCAATGGCGATCCAACCTTCAACCAGGCCAGATACATACACCGCACCAGGCAAGCCCATTAATAACCAGCCGGACATATCAGATGCGCCTGCAGACATGGCTGTAACAAAACTTCCGAGTTTACGGCCGCCTAAAATATAATCGGATAAGTTGTTTGTATAATAATAGGCAAGGACACCGATTAAAATCATGCCGAAAATATAAATACTAAAAGTAATAAGTGTTGGGTCTAAACCAAACATTAAATACCCCAAAAAAAGTCATGAAAATTTGAGAAAGGTCATATTTTACCTTATTTGGGTCTATTATTCTATTTTCCTTTTCGATAGACTTATACCATTAAAACTAAGGTCGAAAAAATGGATTCTGTTGAATTATTAATGAATGTTACGCCAAATGAAACCCGCGTTGCGCTGGTGGAAACGGGTGTTTTAAAAGAGGTTCATATTGAACGTCAAGCCAAACGTGGCATCGTGGGGAATATTTATAAAGGGCGAGTAACCCGTGTTTTACCGGGGATGCAGTCCGCGTTTGTGGATATCGGTTTAGAAAAAGCCGCATTTTTGCATGCTTCCGATATTGTCTCACATACCGAGTGTGTTGATGTGAGCGAACAAAAGCAATTCCGAGCCAAAAGCATTTCTGAACTCGTACGCGAGGGGCAGGATATCGTGGTACAAGTGGTAAAAGATCCTTTGGGCACCAAAGGCGCAAGATTAACCACGGATATTACATTGCCTTCTCGTTATCTCGTCTTTATGCCAGAAAATAGCCATGTTGGTGTCTCACAACGTATTGAAAGCGAAGAAGAGCGAGCAAGATTAAAAGCGCTTGTTGAGCCTTTTTGTGATGAGTTAGGTGGCTTTATTATTCGTACTGCTACCGAAGGCGCAACGGAAGAAGAATTGCGCCAAGATGCGGAATTTTTAAAACGTTTATGGCGTAAAGTGCTTGAGCGTAAAGGCAAATACCCAACCCGTTCTAAAATTTATGGTGAACCCGCATTGCCGCAACGTATTTTGCGTGATTTTATCGGTGCTAATTTAGAGAAAATTCATATCGATTCCAAACTTTGTTTTAACGAGGTTAAAGAATTTACCGATGAATTTATGCCGGAATTAAGTGAAAAATTAATGCTTTATACGGGCAGTCAGCCGATTTTTGATATTTATGGTGTAGAACGTGGTATTCAAAATGCACTTGAAAAACGCGTGAATTTAAAATCAGGCGGCTATCTCATTATTGAACAAACCGAAGCTATGACAACTATTGATATCAATACGGGGGCTTTCGTTGGTCATCGAAATTTAGATGAAACGATTTTTAACACCAATATTGAAGCCACTAAAGCCATTGCGCAGCAGCTACAACTGCGTAATTTAGGCGGTATTATCATTATTGATTTTATTGATATGCAAACCGATGAGCATCGCAATCGCGTGATTGAATCCTTGGAGGAGGCGCTATCAAAAGATCGCGTAAAAACCAATGTAAATGGCTTTACTCAACTTGGCTTAGTGGAAATGACGCGTAAACGTACTCGAGAAAGTTTAGAACACGTTTTGTGTGATGAATGCCCAACTTGCCAAGGTCGAGGACGAGTGAAAACCGTCGAAACGGTATGCTATGAAATTATGCGTGAGATCATTCGCGTTAACCACTTATTCTCAAGTGAACAATTTGTGGTTTATGCGTCTCCAGCTGTAGCGGATTACTTAATCAAAGAAGAATCGCACGGTTTATTGCCAGAGATCGAAATGTTCATCAGCAAACAAGTTCAAGTCAAAACAGAGCAGTACTACAACCAAGAACAATTTGATGTGGTAGTGATGTAAAAGACAAAAGTGCGGTCAAACTCGACCGCACTTTTTATACTTAAACTTAGATAGAATATGACTGGCTCAAAGGTAATAGAATAATGAAATATGTTTTTGGATATTTTACTAGTATTCTTGTTTTTTCTTTGATTTATTTTGTGGCTATTTTTTATGTGCAATTTGATGCAGTAGTTAAGAACATAAATTATGTTCTTCTAGCAAAAGAGGCAATAGTAGCAAGTTTGAAACTTCATATCCTCATTCTTCCTATTATATTTTTAACGACTAAAAGAAAAATAAAATAGCACGGTGGAGCACTTTATATTGGAGTATGAAAGTACTCTATACAAATTATTTTTAATCTTTTCACATACTTCATGTTATTAGCTCATTAAAAATAAAAAAGTGCGGTCAAATTTGACCGCACTTTTTACTTTAACTACTTCAATCTTTCTAACTGTTGAATAATGGTTTCATCAGGTTGTGATTGGATTTTTCGCATCCGCATAAAGAGTAAAGCAGCGGCAATAGTTAAGGCAATGATAAACGCAACCCAGAAACCTTTTGCACCGATGCTTGGTACGATCCAATCAGTACGGGAAAGAACATAACCAACTGGAATACCCACGCCCCAATAGGCAAGTAATGTGATGTAGAGAATAATTTTAGTGTCTTTATAGCCACGTAAAATACCGCTCACGACGACTTGCACCGAATCTGAAAATTGATAAATCGCTGCCATCGCTAATAAGCTTCCTGAAAGGGCAATAACGGTAGCATTATCGCCTACAATTAATGCGGCAATCTCTGCACTAAATACCCAAATCACCAACGCCAATACACTTGCCGCAATCAAACCAAGAATAATAGCCGCGTGAGCCATAATTTTGGCTTTTTGCGGTGCATGATTACCTAGTTCTTGCGCCACTAAAATGGTGGCAGCCATGGCAATAGACATGGGGAACATAAAGGCTACGGCACTGGTGTTTAAGGCAATTTGGTGGCTGGCGACCACATCCGCACCTAATGGGGAAAGTAATAAACTACTTAACGCAAATAGTGAGACTTCACTGCACAGCGCAATCGCGATCGGCAAGCCAAGTGCGGTCAATTTTTTCAGAGTTTTGATGTCTGGTTTTTCAATAATCTTTTCAAAGACTTTCAAACTACGTTCATTATAGTTTTTGGCAGAGTAGGTAATCATTAAGATTGCCATTGCCCAGTTGACAATAGCTGTTGCCACACCACAACCGACACCGCCCAATGCAGGCGCACCAAATTTGCCGTAAATAAACATATAATTCAGCGGAATGTTCAGCATTAACCCCATGAAGGTTATTACCATGGCGGGTTTTGTTTTGGCAATGCCATCATTCAAACAGCGGAAATTAATCAGCAATAAATAGGCAGGCAAGCCCCACGCCATCGCACGCAAATAGTTCATCGTCACATCAGCCATGTGGGCATCCATATTCATAAACTGTAATATGAAATCATTATGATAGATGATCAGTGCAAGGGGAATCATCACTAAAAATGAAATCCAAAGACCTTGTCTTACTTGGTGAGCAATGCGATGGCGCTGCCCTGAACCATTTAAATAGGAAATTGTTGGTGGTAAGGCGAGTAATAAACCCTGTCCGAAAAGTACCAAAGGTAGCCAAATGGAGGCACCAATACCGACACCGCCTACATCAGCCGAGCTCACACGCCCCGCCATGATCACATCCACGGTGCCCATGCCAGTTTGAGCTAACTGGGCAAGCCCGATAGGTGTCGCAATTCGGATAAGTTTTTGAATATCAATACGGTATTGAGAAAAAAGACGAGAATTCATAAATTTTGCTATAATATTGGAAAAGTTTTTAATGAAGGAATAATAATGTTTACAGGTATTGTACAGGGCATCGCCCAAATTCATGCAATTAAAGACGGCGATAATTTTAGAACACAGATCGTAAAATTACCAGCTGAAATGCGAAAAGGCTTAGAAATCGGTGCATCCGTGGCGAATAATGGCGTGTGCTTAACAGTGACTGAAATTCACGACGATCTTGTCAGCTTTGACTTAATGCAGGAAACCTTGCGCATCACCAATCTCGGTAGCTTAAAAGCAGGGGATTTTGTGAATATTGAACGTGCAATGCAAATGGGTGCAGAGATTGGCGGACATATTTTATCGGGCCACGTTTATTGTACCGCAAGCGTTTCACAGATTATCGAAAGTGAAAACAATCGTCAGGTTTGGTTTAAATTACCTACTAAAGACGTGATGAAATATATACTCACCAAAGGATTTATCGCGATTGACGGCATCAGTCTTACTATTGGTGAAGTGAAAGACGATGAATTCTGCGTGAATTTAATCCCTGAAACCTTACATAGAACTCTGATTGGCAAACGCCAAATTGGCGATCTAGTGAATATCGAAATTGATCCACAAACACAAGCGATTGTGGATACAGTGGAACGATATTTAGCAGCTAAAGCTTAGTTGGAATGAAAAAAGTGCGGTAGAAAACGATGTTGTTTTTTACCGCACTTTTTGTAATAAGAGAAATTAAAACATATTTATAATGTAAACATTTTTTATAAAATTTTGGCAATTTAGAAGTTTTCGTGCATAATAAAAAGGCGGTGAGAACTCACCGCCAATTTTTCTTATTTTTTAAGTAATACAATAATGAGCTCCCATGTTGCCCTAGTTAATATGCTAGAGATAACACTCATTATAAATTTCTTAAAAGTTAATTTCATTTTATGACTCCTTATTATAGCTGTCATAAGTGAATTTCTCATTAAGCGAATGGTGGCCGCCATTCGCTTTCTACTTTCTGAAAAAATATTTCAGAAATCAAGGTAAAGATAAACATCTTTAAAATTGAATTCAATCACATTATTTTTTTACTTAAGTTATTGACAATAAATAAGTCATTTTAAATAAATTATTTTTTCTTGAATTGGTGTTTTTTTAACCTATATCTTTTTTGTAAAGATGTAGATTTACCAATATATGGAATACATAGCTGAGTTTTCAAAAATGTTGTATATATCCTTTTCTCTTTTACTGAGTTGAAATTTTTGCAAATAGGTATTTCTTAAACAAAAAAACGCTTAATAAAATTATTAAGCGTTTTTTTATTGACGAAAATTTATAAAATTTTGACCGTACTTTATAGGAAATTATTTAGCTTGTTTCTTCGCTTTTTTCCATTTCCAAAATAGGAATAGGGCTAGAATACCGATTAGGATATAAATCACGAGTTGGCCTTTTTTAATTTGCTCGTGTAACCAATCTAAGTTTTTCGCACCAAATTCACCAAGGTAAACCCAAATCGGTACAGAAATAATCGCAGCGCAGAAATCAATGAATACAAAGCGAGTGTAGCTGACGCGACGGGTAATGCCAGAAACCATATAAATTGGTGCGCGTAAACCAGGTAAGAAACGAGCAACAAATAATACGCGGTTGCCGTATTGGTCAAACTTTTCACGTACCATTTTGAGGCGTTCTAATGTGACGATTTTACGCATTGGACGAAAACGTAAGATGCGTGTACCGTAAATACGACCAAGCCAGTACATGGTTGAATCGCCGGCAAGTACGCCAATCATACTCACGACTAACATTAAGTGGGAATTGACGCTTTCAGGATAAAGACCAGCGATTACACCGCCGGAAACAAGCGTGATATCTTCTGGAATAGGTACACCAAAGCCACAAATAATCAGAACAAATAGCACCGCCCAATAACCGTAATCGGTAAAAAAGCTGATAAGAAATTCCATTTGAAACCCACTTACAATCAGTTAGTTAAAATTAATTAAAAATTGGGATTTATTTTAATCGCTTTGCCTTGAAAAGCCTAGAAAAAATTTGCTATGTAAATTTGCATTGTGGGGCTGAATATTTTATAATCCGTCGCTCTCAAAGTTTGTCTTTGAGCAAATTTAGGAAAATTGCTGGGTCGCCTGCAATTTTTTATTTTAAACTTTTAATCAAGAGAACATTAAAATGGCATTTAAATTTAACGCTGAAGTTCGTCAAGCGCAAGGTAAGGGTGCGAGCCGCCGCCTGCGTCACAACGGTCAAATCCCTGCAATCATTTATGGTGGCAGCGAAGCACCTGTTTCAATCATCTTAAATCACGATGAATTAAACAACGCACAAGCTCACGATTCTTTCTATAGCGATGTAATCACTTTAGTGGTTGAAGGTAAAGAAGTTGCAGTGAAAGTTCAAGCAATGCAACGTCACCCATTCAAACCAAAATTGGTTCACATTGACTTCAAAAGAGCATAATCCAGTATTTACGCTATCTAAAGTCAATTTTAATTCCGAAATATTTTGCTATTTTTAGATTTTAAAGTTTAATAAAATCAATGAGTTTCAAAAACGTTTCGGAACGTGATTTGTGACAAAAAAAGGCCCTTCATTTGAAGAGCCTTTTTTATTTGGTTGGATTGAGTGGTTTTTCTTTTCTGATGTAATGTTGAGTGGTTCGTGCAGAAGTATGTCCTAGCTGTTTTCTTGCACGTTCATCATCAATCATTAATGAAAGGTCTGTTGCCGCTTTAGCACGAAGATCTCTCAATTGCACTTGGTTGATCTCTTCTGCTAGTTCTTTATATTTTCTTGATGCCGCATTACGGGTATCTTTGAAATAATCAGTAAGCGATCTCCGCTCGAGTTTTCGCCCCCATTTATTCGTAAACAGGAACTGATTTTCTTCAGTGATCCGCTTGTCGATAATCTCTTTTAGTTTACCTATAACTTTAATAGCAACACGTTTACCTGTTTTTTGCTGTGTAATATGCAGTAAATCGTTGTAGATGTGCGAACTATGGATTTTTACCACGTCTATTGGACGTTGTCCGGTTAAATACATCACATCCATAATATCCTTCATATCCCCCGTGGCGCAGTCGTAGATTTTATCTAGGATATAATCTTCAATGTACACATCTCGGTAATTTACTTTGAATTTTTTAACCCCTGTTGATGGGCTGATCTTTTCAGTGTAACCCCATTCTCTCGCCATGCTCCAAATGTGGCCAAATAATCCAACTTCGATATTTGCGGTTGGTTTAACGTCTTTTCTCCAATCTAAATATTCACGGATGTGTATAGGCTCTATTTCATCAAGGGTAAATGGTGGATCTTGGAAGTATTGGCGCAATTTCTTTATTGCCTGAATGTTTGAGTTTCGAGTATTCTTCGCTTTTTTAAGCGGCACAACTTCTTTTTCATATCGTTCAAGCACTTCAATAAACAGAATATTGTCTTTCTTCGTTAGATACTGCATATTCAGCTTTGCAGCTTCCAGAATAGCAATGTGTTTATCTTTTCCTAACGCAACTTCTTTTTTATCGGCCATCGTGTAGTAGTAATACACCACGATTGATCCATCTGCTCTTTTTCGATTCCGGCATACTAAGCCTTGTGGCAATCCTTGATTAATTCGTTTTCTTGGACGTGCCATAATATCCCCCTTACTAACTTAATACTGCAGACCGCCTTCTTTCTTTTGTTTGTGTAATCTGCTGCACTTTCTCACCTTTCAAAATCTTGTCACCATCAGATCGTAACACAAGCGGGAATTTTCTATTTCCTTTTGGGTGAAGAAAAGGAATTCCGAATTCATTTAAGCTTTTCATCTGATATTTAGGACAAACATATCCAGTTATTAAAGCTAATAATTCTGGACTGCAGTATTCATCAAAAAATTCTCTTCCCATATTTACTCCAATAAAAAAACCGCCCATAAGAGCGGTTATTAATTATTCATCTTTCGGCGGTTCTGGAAGTGGTTGCCAACAGATAACCGATTCTAATGCAGGAAAAAATTTCCAGTTATTCTCATTATCTCTCAAACCTATAGTAATGATATTGCTGTTATACCACTTCCCATAAACTAAGACTCTTGCATAAACAGGCGGTAGTTTGTCGCTGCACTTAATCCATGCATTTTTGAGTTTATCTAACTCGTTTTCCGCACTAGATAATGCGTCATATAAAATAGCAATGCCATTCATTGCATCTTGATAGGCTAAAGATGGTGCAGTCATGTTTATTCCTTATTCAAATCTTCTTCCTTAACGAAAACTCCGTCAATCATTTTTCCTTTGCGGTCTTTTATCTGCTCGTAAGCGTGTTGAACGCAACCCCAGAAATCAAGGTTAGCCATTTTACTGATAAGGAAGAGATAATTAGATAGAGAGTTTACATCCCAATCATCAGGATAAGTTGATACATTTGCGAAATTACCTATTTTTGCAGCGGTTCGTAATAATGACTCATCCATGGAGCTTGCTCTAAAATGTCCAGTTGGTTCAAGTAAGTGTGATTGGTAGGCGTTGACTTCCGTCGATTCGTTGCGACATTGAGCATTTATGATTGTCAGCACCACAAAACAATCACCAATGCTGTCTTTAATTATATCCAAATTACCTTTCGCAACACCGCCACAAAGCTCTCCAAACTCCTCAAGCATCTTGAGTGTTTGCTTATTAATGCTTGAGCCTTTAATTAAATTTCTCTCTTCAGCCCACTGTTCTATTTTTTCGATCAATTCTTTTTCTTTCATATCACACCACCCAGCAGAAAGCTTTCCACGCAGCGCCAAAGAATAAACCAGCACACGCACCAATTAAAACAATGCCAACTAACAAAGTTATGAATAGTGACAGCCATATAATAAAATCTTTCATATTTACTCCATCATACCTTTCATAAAATGAATCCATTTTTTAGCATCTTCTTCTGTTAGATAGCATTGGCCGCCTTCAGAGAGAGATGTATCAAAATCGTCTTTTATACTAATTCTATGAAAAACTTCACTTCCAACGATATAGACATATTTTTCACCATCTTTCGGCTTAAACGGTTTAGGCAAATCTTCAATGCTAATCTTTGGCTCTTCCCACATTCCGATGATGTCGTCAGGGCTATCATCAATGCTCAAATCATAAACTCCGTCTAAAGTCCAACTTTCACTAGCATCATTAATATACCCTTCTTTTGTGAATGTCATACCTCTTAGCTTATAAACTACATCGCCTTCACCAGAATATTTATATTCATCAGGTATGCGATGAAAAATAATAGCTTTTCTTCCGTCTCGCAATAGTACTGGTTCACCTGCCAATGCTTTTTCTAAATCAAATTCTTTCATTTTCTTTCTCCTCAATTTTCATGAATAACATCCAATGCGTATTGTTAGCTTTTCCCGATTTATGCCCGAGAATTGGAGTTTTATTTAAGATTGAAATAATCTCACTAACAGGCACTTGAGTTTCATTCCACTTAAAAATAAGAGTTCCATAATCGTCCAGCACCCTCATACATTCCTGAAAGCCTTTTAATAACTGATTTTGCCAATCTTTATCTAATCGTCCATATTTCTTTACTATCCATGAATTATCACCACCTTGAATTAAATGGGGAGGATCAAATATAACGCACTTGAAAGATTTATCAGGGTACGGCATATGAGTGAAGTCATGGATTACATCAGGCGATACTTCTAAATGTCTAATTTTGTCACGATCCTTAAAGCTTAGTTTTTGTTTTCTTATATCTGCAAAAAGTACATTCGGATTATTCTTATCAAAGTAAAACATTCTACCGCCACAGCAAGCATCTAGAATTGGTTTCATCTAATCTCATTAAAACAAAAGGCGCTCACTTGGAACGCCTATTGGATTTGTTAAATATTTATTCACCACGGTTTGCAAATATCAGGCACTTCAATAACCATTATTTGCTCTGCTTTTATTCTTTTGTACTTAATCCAATATTGGACGATTTCCAATGCCTCCCCCTCGCTGACTGTTTCTCTAGTCTCTCTTATCATTCCCCATTCATGTCCGAATTGACATTCAATGACAACGTATCTTTTGCCATTTGATACTTGTAAGTCATTCCTAAACATCTTTTACCCCACGCTGGATAAGCCATATTTTAATTCTGAAGTAAAACTCACATTCTTTCATTCTATCTTCATCGAGTTTCTGTAGTTTTCTTCCTATTAAAATAAAGTAAAAAGATATTAGAACGGTCATAATTAACCGATATAATGTGTCATCTATCATTTTTACTCCCCAAAAGTGCGGTCGTTTTTTACTTAGCGGTCATGACATCAACAACTGGTAATTCATTAACCGAACCGCCAGATTGGATTGAGTGAATAATTCGTTCCGGTGTTTCTTTTACAAAAATAGTTCCATCTTCAAATTGAATAGCTGTGTCATTTTCATCTTTAGTGATGGTTTGAATTTGCTCTACGTTGATGAAAATATCTGATTCATCCGTATTAGTTAGTTTGATAAATTTAGCCATGTGGTTCTCCTACATTTGTGCAGCTCGATTTAATCGGGCCATTGTTTGTTGGTGGATATAAATTTGAGTTTCAAATTCACGAAGTGCGGTCAATTTTGGAATTAATTTTTCGTCATTGATTAATGCGTGGTAGCCATCAATCAGACTTTGAATGCGTTTTTTACCAATTCCTTTGCAGTGTTGATATTTCTCTAATCCAACTAGTCGCATATCGGCAAAATCATTACAGCCATTTTTACGAAGGATCGTCCAAGTTGCTTTATCTGAGTAAGCTGTTGGATCTATTTCACGTAATGCGGCCATTCCTTCTTCACGCAACGCTTTAATCTCAAATGGGGTTTTAAGTGTTGTTTCCACTTTCTTCCAGGTTAAAAGTTTCTTGATGTAATCATCTGTAAACTCTCTTTTCTCTGGTGATGCAATAAGGAAAGGGGAGAGAACATGCTCTTCGTTTACATCGTTTAAAATGGCATTGATATTGTCATTGACGTAATCAGTCATTTCAGGTGCAGTGAATGCAAATTGATTAGCAAGAGATTGATATTCAAATTTTATATAACCTCTTCCAAGTTGATCACGGCAAATAACGCCAAAAACAAAAGACCAGGGACGGGATTTGTTATACATCAGTTCAAAATCTTGTTCAGTAGCCGTTGTTCTGTCTTGTGGAATATTATTTTTTATCCATTCTGTGCCGTCGTTTCCTAATCCAATAACGGAAAGCACAAGAGAGTTGCGACATATTCTGTCGCTCTGCCGTTTGATATTGGCATTTTTATCGTGCTTTTTACGCGGTTTTTTACTTGTCGCCATAGTTTAAAATCTCAGTTAAGTGTTTAAATTGGGCAAGATATGCTGATTCAGCTTGATGTGGTTGCCAAAAAACAATTGTGATATTTGCCGGAGAGATACCGTCCAATTGCGGCCACTCTACAGATGCTGGTGGAAGTAACTGTTCTTTTTCCGTTGCAAGCATAGATAAATCCATAGATTTAATTGCTGGCAATTTTTTATACTCAACATCAAAACGCTGGTGGATTGCTAAATTAAAGCGATCTTCAATATTGCGATAAGGCTCACTTAGCAAATGTTTGAGCGGAGTCGGAATATCTTTTAAGTAGGCTTCTGCCGCATCGTGCAGTAGGAAAAGAAATGCAAGCTCAGGTAATCCCATTTCTTCAAAAATATAGCTGCCAAGTACACAATGCTGAGCTACGCTATAAGGCTCAGCAGTTTGACCAATAAAACGGTTTTCAAAGCTGAGATTATGCGCAATATCACGAATATCAATTTCGTTAGGATCCGGCTTTATATAGTCAATGGTATGACCATAATAGGTATTAATGCGGTACATAGATTTTTCTCGTTTTCAGTTTAACTTCTTCCAGGTGCATTTTTTGGCACCATTCCGCACGGCTTATGCACCAATGTTTATTTATCTCTTTTCCGGTTAGCTTTGATGCCTTTTTCCAAAGCACATAAGCGGATAAATAATTTTTCTTGCGTTCTTCCTTGGCGGCAAGTTCGCTGTTGGTTTTAAAAGGTAGTTTCATTTCTATTCCTTATTAATTTCAGCTTGTTTAATGGATACGTAAGCACGTGCTTGTTTTTCACCTTCTTCGGTTAAATTCTGTTGATACTCACCGTGTTCGGAAATCCACTGCACTCTCGCTTTTTCACGTTCTAGTGCAGGGTTAGTGTATTCTTTTGCATCTGCCGCTAATGCGGTGAGAATAACCATTGCAGCAACAATGATTGAACAAACTGTTGCAACACCGTAGGCGGTATTTTTAATAAATCTTGCGAATTGATTTTGTTTCATGAGTAGATCCTTGTAGTGATGGTGGAATTAGGTAAAAAAAATCCCGCAGTGCAAATAAGCTATAAATGGCAACTGCGGGGAATTGACTAAAGAAGAACATATTGTTATGTGCTGTTTCCAGCTAGAGCCGCTCTCACACCACTTGAACAAAGTGTAAAATTAGTGATGTTTCTACTTGAAAGCGGCTTTAGCTGGTTGCTCCAAAGAACCATTAACGTGCCTTTCTTTATGCTTGTAAGGCTCAAGCCCTTATTGTTTCTCACAACGCTAAGGAATATAATTTAGACTCTCACAACTCAAATAAGGATATTATTATGAATAAACCTGAAGCAGACGCTCTTGCCCTACTTTTTGCAAGAGATATAGCCAAAACATCAAGCTCATCAACTGCAGCTCCTTACATTTATTTAAACAGCGACTCAGCTAATGGCATTGCGGACTTTGTTGAAACGTTATCTAATAGATTTTTGTCATTAGATGAAAACGTAGATTTGATGAAGGTTATTAACGCCCATAAAGGTCAATAAATGTAAAAGCTCGACACAGTGCTTTAGCAATGTTGTCTGGTGGCAGATTTGTATTTTTAGCCGCACTTTCTAATACAGCCTGTTTGATTAGTTTTTTATCTATATCAGATAGGCTTTTTTCTTTTTCTTCTTCCATATTTAAACCTCTTTATTGATTGACATTTCAAAGCGAACTTACCAAATTCTGATCTAGCTATCCTTAAATTGGTAATCTGCAGTTTACCCAGACCTTTGATGGAACATTTAATAAATTCGCTTTGAAGTGGTGCCTCGGGAGAGATTCGAACTCAACTATCCTCCGGTTATGAGCCGGTCGCTTTTACCTATTAAGCTACCGAGGCAGTTTACCGTCTCTCCGGCTGTCACGCTTGTAGCTGCGTTTGCTAAATTAACCAGTCCGTGGGCTTGTTACCATTTCCCCGACCGAACTCGTATCCTCTAAGGGATTGCTTAAAGATATAAACAGCGCTGCCATTGACCTGCCAACCACATCACTTCGGTTAAACACGCAGTACAGTTTTCTGCTCTGGGGTTACTCGACTTAAACAGCCGATAATTTATATCCCGCACGAGACCAAATTGTCTAAAATTCAAAACAGGTTAATGATGAGTGCCTTTCTTTATACTTGTAAGGCTCAAGTCCTCTTGTATGCGACTACATCGAGGAATATAATGCTCTCTGCGACTACAATTTAATCAGAGGAACATCATGGAAGAGTACGCCAAGTTACTTAATACCATACTTACCAAGGTAGTTTTTAATCACATGACTATGTTCTTCGTTTTCTTATTTATTGGCTTTACGTTCATTCCGCCAGAATTAACGTTGTATCTCAACGCTAAAACACCGGCATTCTTTCCTGATTGGTTCACTCTTGCCAATTTTGGTTCTTTGATATTTGCGTTGGTTTCTACGATGATTTGGATTCTTATTTCTAATTCGACCAAATCAATTATTTCAAAACTGCGTGAATCATTAAAAACTAATTCAGAGCAAGCTAGATTAATCAATCTACTTCATAATTTATCAACAGAAGAGCAACATGTTCTTGCAATGTCCTGCCTTAATGAGCGAATTATTTTCCCAGATAACAGAACTCAGCTAGCCATTCAAAAACTCTTGTCAAAAGAACTTATTTCGTACGGCTGGACTAATGATAAATATGAGTTAAATCCACTTATTCGCAATGTTGTTCTTGCTAAGCTCGATAAGAGCATGAATTCCCATCATTAACCTGTTTCAAATTTTTAAAGAACGTTTCAAAGCGTTTTGCTTTGTTGTGGTTAATTCTACTTAAAGTAGATATTTATGCAACTAAAATTTGCATAAAAGTAGAATTATTTTCTATCAAAAGTAGTATTTATTTGATTTTTAAGTAAAAATATTTTGTTGATTGGTGTTTGATTGACTATTTTTTAACCAGTGAATATTTTGATTTGAGATGCTGATCACGGAATACGTTAATTTTTTTAAGTAGAATGGCCGCACTTTTTAATGGAGGTTATATGAGGAAAATATTTGTTCCGATTGTTGCACTTGGTCTTTTTGGATGTGGAGTTAGTACGTCTGAAATGCGTGCGTTAGAATTTAAAAGCTATCCAATTACACAAAGCGAAGATCATGTAAAACAATGTTTGCTTGATAAGCTAAATAGCTTTAGGCCTGATCGCATGCTGATAAATGAATATGGAAAGCATACAGAAATATTTATTGGGGCAACACAGGCGGGGAAGTTTAGAAGTTTTTATTTGTTTGATATTTTGCATAATGAAATTAAAATATCTCATTATGATGGAGTGTTTCCAGCATTATCTAAAAGCGAGGCAGACAGCATTGTCACATCCTGCCTATGATTAATTAAATATTCGAAATAATAAAAAACCGCCACACAGGCGGTTTGTTAGTTAAATTTCAATAGGTAAATAAGGCAAGCTATTGCTTGGCACTTCGGATATAGCAAGAAGGTTTTTTGCAAATGGCATAGCGTAAGTGTAAAGTGATGCCATAAATTCTTGTTCCCTATTTTTAGCTTCTGAGAATTTTGGACGATTTTTTTCAAAATGATAAGCAAATTCTCCTTTAAATTCATAATCTGGCGTATCAATTTCAATATGGAGAATACAGTCGGCTCTGTCTTCTTTTGGGAATGTAACACCTAGAGATAGTTTTCCTTCTTTTGCGCTACTTTCCTTATTAGTCTTTAGATTAAAAGAGTAAGACATAATAGCTTGATCAAGGATTTGCATTTTCATAATTATTTTCCTCTCCTGAAACAAACTGAGATTTTGACATTTTTTCTAATGTCCAATTAATTGCATTTTTTCTCATTTCTGGATTGCGTTCCCAGTTAAACTTAAATACTTTGTAAGCTTCTAGTTTTGCATGTTCAGTTGCATATTTTGTAATGACCAAATCAACCCCTTCTGCTACTAAAGCATTTAGTTTTATATTTTGTACGCTTGAGATAAATAGGAGTTGGCGATGCTTTTCTGGTTTTACCCGAATATTAAATGCACCCGAACAAGATCTTTGTGGTTCGACGCCGGATTCTTCACAATCGGCAAGATAATCATCAACAGCATCATGAAATGCAGCCTCTAATTCTGAAAAATTCTCAGCTTCGTAAGTTATCAAGCCATTAATATGTAATAGCTTGCCGTATAATATCTTGTCTTCCTTGGAAATTTCGATACTTCCTAGAAAGCCTTTATATTGCATTGTGTCCATATTAATTTCCTAATAGCGCATAGAGTTCATCAAGGGCGGTTTTTATCTGAATAATTACATACCGCTTTAATGTATTTTGCGGATGTGGCTTATGAATACTAATCGGGAAATCAAGCGAAGAATGCTCAAATTTCACACGAGATCCATTACCTTGTTTTTCATTAAATCCTAAATTAAGTAAAAGTGTTCTCAGCTCGTCCCACGTAAAATCAGTGGGTGGCGGCTCTTTGTAGAGCTTATCTTTAATTTTTGTAATTTTGCTCATTTGTCACTAACCTTTAGTTACAAAATATTACCATGAATATTAATATTGTAAACATATTAGTAATAATAATTACGAATTCTTTGTTACTACACAAATAAATCAACAACCATCCGCTATTGTTTTTTTATAAAAGGACAGAATACCAGAACACTTTACCAAGCACTGAAATGTCTTGTAACTCTGCTATTTCGTCAGGGTGCTCATCACTGTTATAACTGCGGATTTTCACTTGTTCATTAGGCATATTGTAGAGTAGTTTTATTCTCAGTAATCCACCGTGGTTTATGGCATATATTTTCCCATCTCTAATTGTTTTATTGCCTAAATCAATCCCCACCGTTGTTCCATCCGGAATAACAGGTTCCATAGAGTTACCGTCAGCAATTACACACACAGCATTTTCAAACTGAACACCTTGTTTTCTTAATGTAGCTTTAGAAAAGCGTAATTTAAAATTGTTATAGTCTGCGATGTCATCAGCAAACCCATTACCCGCAGCAAGGCGAACATCTTGATAAAAAGGCACTGCCACTTCATCACTATTTAATGGCGTGTTTCTATCCCATAAGTCAAAGGATCCAAGCTCTTTTATGTTTGATGTGACTTTTGTTTCAGTTGAGTCAGTAGATCCATATTTCAAATAAGCAGGACTAACTCCAAAGTATTCAGCCATAGATTCAATTTTGTCATCTCTTGGTGTGGCTGTGCCAAGCGTATAACGTCTGGCCATTTCATAGGTTACGCCTAGAGCCTTTTGAAGATCTCCTATTCTTTTATTTTGCTGAGCCATTAATTCATTAATTCGGCTTGCTAAATCTGACATATAACCCCCTTATTTCTACTAAAGGTAGAGAATACGTAAATAAAATAGTTGATTCAATTCTATTTTTAGTAGTAGAATTATGCTACTTAAAATAGAAATGAGGTTAAGATGCTACCAATCGAAAAAGCTTATGAAATCGTAGGCGGTATTTCTGCCATGGCTCGGCACTTCAATATCACCCCTTGGGCAGTATCAAAATGGCGTGAAAAAGTACCAGCTGAACGCTGTGCAAAGATTGAAGAACTTACTAATGGCAAAGTTAAAAAATCTGAATTACGCCCCGATTTGTGGGATTAATTTATCAGTAAAAATCAAAAAGAAAACCATAAAAATAAGGCAAAAATTATGGCAATGAAACAAACCATTATAGAGATGATTGAACAGATACCCGGTGGAAAAAGTGCGGTAGCTGGATTCTTGGGATTTACTGAAAGTGAATTAAATAATCGTCTTTATCAAACAAAGGGCCAACGGTTCAAAAATGAAGAATTGATTGCTATTCAACTTGAATATGGCTGCACACAGTTTATTGAAGAATTATGCCGTACCGCTGGTGGACGTTTTGTACCAGATACCTGTGCAGATGATTTAGATGCAGTAGAAATGGCAAATATTCAATTACATGAGTTATCAGCTCGTGGATTGTTATTTGAAGCATTAGAAAGCGCGCTTGCTGATGGTGAGATTACCCGTAGTGAAGAAGATTTGATTCTCAAGCTATTAAATAAACATTTAGCTGCAACACAACATTCTATTGAGTGTGTGATTTCACTTAATAAACGGCAATAAAAAACCACGGCGGCCACCGTGGTTAATTACACTCACAAGGAGTTCACAAGATGAATGAATTATTACCGATTAATGATAAAAATGCAAGTGCATTAACAATGAGCAGTCGAGAAATAACAAAACTTGTTAATTCTAGACATAGTGACGTGTGTAAAAGCATTGAAACACTTATTTCAAAAGGTGTGATTGGGGGGTATCAGCCGAAACCGTACACCCACCCACAGAATGGTCAAATCTACTATGAGTATTTTTTGAATAAGCGCGACACTTATATTTTAGTTGCTCAGTTTTCACCGGAATTTACAGCGGCAGTTATTGATCGTTGGCAAGAGTTAGAAAACCAACAAAATCCGACCGCACTTTTACCGCAGAATTATCTTCAAGCCTTAGAGCAGTTGGTGGCATCAGAGAAAGAGAAACAAGCTTTAGCGTTAGAGAACAAGGCGATGAAACCTAAAGCGGACTTTGTAGATCTTTACGTTGATATTGGCACAACAAAATCATTACGCGAAACGGCAAAAATCTTAAATATGCCAGAGAAAGCGATGATTGCTGCACTAGAGCGAGATAAAGCGTTATATCGTCAATCAGGCAATCTTATTCCATATTCAGACAAACAAAGCCGTGGTTTATTTACAGTGAAAACTGGTACAGCAGAGCACGGTCACAACTTTACACAAACTCGCGTGACATCGAAAGGTATTCAATGGATCGCACAACGTTACGCATCGGAGTTAATGCTATGAGCAAATTTATCCCTAATTCTTTTCAGATCCCTAATGCTTTTGTAGATGAAGTGATGTTTGCCCTTTCTGGTAACGCTGTAAAAGCCTATTTGTTGGTAGCTCGTAAAACGACTGGCTGGCAGAAAGAAAGTGATTTTATTTCTATTGAACAATTCAAACAATTCACTGGCATTAACCGAGATAAGACTATCTATGAAATCCTTAAAGAGCTTGAAGAAGTTGGTTTGATTCGTACTGTTAAAACCGCTGGAAGAACGACTGAATTCTATTTAGTGAAAGACCTTCCTAATGTTGAAAATAAACCAGTGGCGAAAAGTGCTACCAGTGGCGAAAAACGCCACCAGTTACAAAAAACGCCACCAGTGGCGAAAAGTGCCACGACACCAGTGGCGGAAAACGCCACCGCCACCCCTGGCGAAAAACGCCACCCTACAAAAACAAATAATAAAACAAATATAAATAACCCACCTATAGTCCCCCCAGCTGAGCAAGTTGTGTTGGATTATTTGAACATGGCATTGGCAAATCTTGCTGAAGAGCAAGGCGAACGAAAACCAACAGGATACAAGCTCACTGACAAAACAAAACAAGCGATTGGCGCTAGATTGGCTGAATTCGATTTGGGTGTGTGTAAACGTGTGGTGGATTATCTCGTGTCAAAATGGGGCCGTGATCCGAAAATGGTTGAGTATCTCCGACCAAGTACGATTTTCCGTCCAACAAACTTCGGTGAGTATGTTGTCGGCTCAGAACGTTGGGATAACAAGGGCAGACCAGAAATGCGAGACGGTGCTTGGGTAATGGCTGATGGCACGATGTTAAAACCGAAAGGCAGTGCACCAAACCCGGCAAGCAAAAGCACCGATTGGGCAAAGGGCAGACAAATTCAAATTCGTAATCCGCAAGTAGCGGAAAAACTACGCAAAATGGGGATGTTGAAATGAACGTGGCAATCAGACAAGAAAATTGCGTTTCAGGGGTTGATTTAAATACTCATGTTTCAGAATTAGTGAATCAGTTATTCAATCGCTTGTGTGCTTACTGCAACCGTTGGCGCTATAACTACCCAACAGACGAAGCATTGGAAGAAGCGAAATTTATTTGGATTGAAGAGCTAGTGAATCATGATGTTTTATCTGTGGATATGTTAGAGCGTGGATTAGCAAGAGTTCGTGCAGCAAGAAATGATTATTTCCCAAACCTGTTTGATTTCATCGAATGGTGCAAAATTCCGATGGATTTACCGTCAGAAGAAGAATTAGCACAGCGTTTAGCAAGTTTTCAACGTTACGGCATGGCTGATGTGGATAAATTTAAATTCAATTCAACCGTGGAATATTGGTTAATCACTGATTTGTATTGTCGTTGTCGACGATACACTTGGTCAGTAGAGCAGTTACGAAAAGAAATTAAACAGGCCTTACGCAATATGGCTGATCGTTTAAAAAATGGTGAAGTGTTACCGGAGCCAACAAAACAATTACCATCGCAAGCAACATCAATGCCAGTTTCAAAAACACGCCAAGCAGAGATCATTGCAAGCATTAAAGGATCGTTGCGGGGGCATTAATGCAAGTATTGTTGTTGACACCATATAAACAATCAGACCTTGGTTTAATGATGTTTAGAATTCCGAGCAATGCTGCACAGGTAATGACGAAGAGAATGGTGTTAATGCCAGAGCCTACTGAATTACAACATAAGGAATCTGGTGTAGTTAATTGGCAATGGTCTATTAGTGAAGAATTTCCACCGTTGGTGGTGGATTTCCTAAAAAATAAGGAAGTGCGGTCAAAATTACTTACAAAAAAAGCGTTGATGAATTTTGTGGGCAGTATTAAGCATTGTCAGTTGAGTGATGGTGAATACTGTCATAAAGAATTAACAATTACTCCGTACTTAGACGGTTTTATCAGAGCTTGTTGGCACCACGATACAGAAATGCGCAAGGGAAACTATGATGCTGAAAAAGCAAAGTTGGTGGTGGAACAAAATATAGAGCAAGCAATCATTGCAAAAATCCAAGTGGATTTAAAACATGCTCGTCCTTTAACAGAATCAGATTTAGTGCTGTATTGTTTTAAGAATGGACTTCAACGTTTATTAAGTGATGCGTTATTAAGAAAGGTCTTTAGTGTTAAAAATTACGAACGAGACAATAAAGAAAGTTCTACTCGCTTTGAAGATCCTCTTATTTATCACATGGACCGTTTAGATAAAGCCATTTTAAATTTAAAAGCTGATGATGATCCGCCACTTCAATATATGGCAAGACCAAAGCCACAATATATCCGTTCTGAAAAATGGTTACGTTGGGTAAAAACTCAGCCTTGTGTGTGTTGTGGTAAACAAGCAGATGATCCACATCATTTAATTGGTCATGGTAATGGTGTGATGGGAAGTAAAGCAGATGATTTGGATTGTATTCCGCTTTGCCGAATTCATCACAATGAATTACATCAAAACGTAAAAGCATTTGAAGAAAAGTATGGTTCACAAATAGAGCTTTGGCATAAGTTCTTTTTATACTCCATCAAGATTGGTGCATTAGTGATTGATTAATGGTTTAACAATCAAAAGTGCGGTCTTTTTAAAGTGAGATTTCTATGACAACGATAACATTAGAACTACCATTCCCACCTTCTGTTAATACCTATTGGCGCAGAGTAAATGGGAAAACATTAATTAGCGCGAAAGGACGTGCTTATGCTGCACAGGTTGCGTGGATGACTAGACGCTCAGCAAGATTTCCAGCGGGTATTCGTGCTGCAGTGGTGGTGGAAGCATTTATGCCGGATAGAAGAATGCGTGATTTGGATAATCTTTTTAAATCATTATTAGACGCGTTAGTGAAAGCGGGCGTGTTGGTGGACGATAGTGTTATTGATGATTTGCGAATTATACGCAAATGTGTAGTCAAGGGTGGAAAGGTTTTAGTGTCGATTAAGGAGATAGTATGTTAGATATTGATGTAATTGTTGTTGAGTTCGGTTATTGGGCAACACCAAGACATGAAACAGAATTTCCACGTGTTGCCGCTGGATTTGCAGAAATGAAATGTGAAGCACGTTACGCTCATAAATATCGCATTAATTCTATCTCTGATGATCTTGGTTTAAAAATTGATGGCTACCTTGGCATTATACGCAAGCTAACACCTGAGCTTTATGATGTGTTTGTGTTGACCTATATTAAGCGCTGGGAAAAACAAGAAATATTGACTTATCTACGGATTTCAAAAGCGGAATATTTCAACCGATTAAAAACCGTAAAAACATCTCTATTGTTAATGATTGTGAGTGGTGGGAGTGAGTGTATTTGGGTTGTTTAAAATATTTAAAATTTTTTAATAAAACCGCTTGACAGTCTAGACTAAATGTGTATCATATAAGATATAGTGCGTTTTTTGCACGTTACAAACGCAGAATTGATTTTTAAACCCCTGATGGTTCTCCATCGGGGGTTTTTTATTGCCCCGCAATTGCGAGGTGGAGTATGAGAATGTTTAAAGACGCAGGAAATCAAACATATTTTTGGTCAGGCTTTTCCGGTGTTCTTGCTTGGCTCAGTGATCAAAACAATTTAATGATATTAAGTTTGGTGATTGGTATTGTTACCGCACTAGTTAATGCTTATTCAAAATGCTACGAAGGCAGAGCGGCAAGACGAGCAGAAGAGCGCGAAGAAGAATTGCATGCCTTAAAGGTTCAGGCTTTAAAAAGAGGGCTTAGAGATGAAGCTGGCAAAGACTAGAGTTGGATTAGGACTTGCAGGAAGTATATGCGGAGTATCAGCCATCATCCTAACAATGTACAGTGCTTATGGTGATGAGCTTATTCTCAGTCCTGCTGGAGCAGAGATTATTGGTAATGCTGAAGGTTGCAGACGTGATCCTTATAAATGTCCTGCTGATGTATTAACCGTTGGCATAGGATCAACTGAATACAGTGGCTTACCAATAGATCCTAAGCATCGTTACACAGATTTAGAAATTGCGGAACGTTGGAAGAATGACATTCAAGTGGCTGAGAAATGTGTATTGGCTTATGGAAATGGGCGAGCGTTGCCACAGTCTGTATTTGATTCTGCCGTATCAATTACTTTTAACGTTGGTTGTGGTGCAGTTCGAAAATCAACCTTATTTAAATACCTTAATTCAGGCAAGTATGAGTTAGCTTGTAATGAATATCCAAGATGGAATAAAGCTGGTGGAAAAGTTTTACCCGGCTTAGTTTCACGTAGAGAAAAAGAAAAGGCATTATGTTTATCTGATTTACATAAGTAAAGGTTAGCCGGTGCGGTTATGGGAGCTATTAAATCAGATGGCGAAAGCGTAAACAAAAGAGCCTAAACCGCACCGCTATTTATTATGGGGTTTAACATGATTGGTATCGGGCAATATATCAGTAACGGATTCACAAAGGTTTTATTGGTGTGCTCCGTTGTTTCTGCGTTTGTAATTCTTGCATTGTGTGGATGGATTCATCATCAGTCAGCAACTATTGATGGACTGAATGTAAAGATTAAAACACACCAAGAAACAATTGCTGCACAAAGTCAAACGATCACTCGATTAGAAGAAGATGCTGAGCAAAATAGACAGCTAACATTTGAGCTAAGTCGGGTGGAGTCAGATGCAAGGAGTAAATCAGATGCAGTTATCAAATCTATACCGAAACAAGTTAAAGCTAGCAGTGCTTTTAATACTAGTGCTCCTAGCAATGTTATTGAGTTCTTGCGCCAGTAAACCAGTTGTAGTGAGTTGTTCTCAATTACCTGCAGCGTTGACCGCTCATTTAGATAAGACGGTATTTGCTGGTGATACTTATGGTGATGTGACAAAGTACGCGGTAATCTTAAAACGCGAACGTGATATGTGCTTAAACCGTATTGATAAAATTCGGGAGTGGCAAACAGAGAAGTTAAGTAAATAAAAGGTGAGTGACAATACTCGCCTTTTTTCTTTTGGTGGGAACTATGCCAGCAAGAATACCTAAAGCATGCAGAAAGCAAGGCTGTAAGAATACAACAATCAACAGCAATGGTTATTGTGATGAACATCAAGGTTGTGGTTGGCAAAGACATCAGAAAGGAAAGACATCGTCTCAGCGTGGTTATGGAGCTCAATGGCGAAAAATAAGAGCTGTCGTGTTAGTTCGCGATAACTACTTGTGCCAAGAATGTTTAAAGCAAGGTCTGTTTGTAACAGCTACAACTGTTGACCACATAATCCCTAAGGCTCACGGTGGTAGTGATGACTTAACTAATCTACAAAGTTTATGTAATTCATGCCATAAATTCAAAACAGCGCGAGAACGCTTGAAATAGTGTTTAAAGTGCGGTTGTTTTTGTAAGGGTAGGGGGTGGTAAAATCTCTATAGGTTTTGCCTATCGAAACCGCCACCCTAACTCTATTTTCACAACCGCGAAATTAAAAATTTAGGGTAAACGCCAAATGACAGGAATAGCAACAACGCCGGGGCGAGGAAGAAAGCCCACTCCGACGAAAGTGAAAGAGCGTCGCGGCAACCCCGGTAAAAGAAAATTAAATAAAGACGAGCCTGAGTTCAGTCCATTTAACGAAAACACCCCACCGCCATCTCAGCTTAATACTGACGGTAAAAAGATGTGGGCCTTTATTCTAAAAGAATTACTATCCCAAGGAGTTCTACTACAAACCGATCTTGAAGTAGTGACAAACTATTGCATTGCATATCAGAATCGTAATCGTGCTTGTAAAGATGTTGAAAAATACGGCACGTTTGTTGAGAACGGGAATGGTGGATTATCGAAAAATCCTGCTTTTACTGTTTTGAATGAAGCATTGAAACAGATGACTACATTCGGAGCGTTGCTCGGACTTGACCCAAGCAGTCGACAACGATTGATTGGTAAGGTAGATGAGCAAAATCACAATCCATTCGCGGAGTTAATGCAATGACAGATAATGTAAAAAAGGCAATTAAGTATGCCAAAGATGTTATTGCTGGCAAAATTCCCGCTTGCCGATTTATTGTAAAAACCTGTCAGCAGTTCATTGATGATTTAGAAAATCAAAGTGCGGTTAAATTTCCTTATTATTTTGATGAGGTGAAGGCTGAAAAAGCGTGTAAATTTATTCAATACCTACCACACACAAAAGGCGAGTGGGCGTCGAAACGCCAAAATATCACGCTTGAACCGTGGCAACTCTTCATTATGGCAAATACTTTCGGGTGGTTGCGTAAAAGCGACAATCTGCGTCGTTACCGTGAGGTTTATGTTGAAGTACCCCGCAAAAACGGTAAATCAGCTATTTCTGCAGGTGTCGGCTTGTATATGTTCTGCATGGATAATGAGTTTGGTGCGGAAGTCTATTCAGGTGCAACCACGGAAAAACAAGCGTGGGAAGTATTCCGTCCTGCTCGATTGATGTGTAAGAAAACCGATCTTCTTTGCTCAACTTTCGGTATTGAAGTAAATGCGTCTAACTTAAACCGCCCTGCTGATGGCTCTCGTTTTGAACCGCTTATTGGTTCACCTGGTGATGGTGCATCGCCTAGTTGTGCGATAGTTGACGAATACCATGAGCATAAGAATGATGAGCTATATACCACAATGTTGACTGGTATGGGAGCACGTAAACAACCGCTTATGTTTATCATTACGACTGCAGGTTATAACATCGAAGGTCCTTGTTATGACAAACGCAGAGAAGTAATTGAAAAACTATCCGGTGCAATTCCGAATGATGAGCTATTTGGGATCATTTATACAATTGATGAAGATGATGATTGGACAGATGAAAGCGTATTACGCAAAGCAAATCCAAACTTTGATGTGTCTGTGTATGGTGATTACCTAATTAGCCAACAAAACAAGGCAATTAATAATGCGCGTCTTACCAATACTTTTAAGACAAAACACTTGAATGTGTGGGTGTCGGCCAAAGAAAGCTATTTCAATATGGTGAGTTGGGAAAACTGTAAGGATGAAACACTATCACTTGAAGATTTCCAAGGTGATGATGTCGTGCTTGGCCTTGATATGGCGCGTAAGCTTGATATGAACTCGCTTGTTAAAGTGTTTGCTCGGGTTATTGATGGTAAGCGGCATTATTATTGTATTGCCCCAGAATTCTTCGTTCCGGAAGATACTATCTATAACACTGATACAGCTTTAAAACGAGTGGTGGATAAATATCAAAAATGGGTAAATAGTGGACATTTAACTGCAACAGATGGTGCGGAAGTTGATTATCGAGAGATAGAAGAAGTCATCAAAGATACCAATCAAGAACATAGAGTTTCTTGTGTTGCAATTGACCCGCATGGAGCGATAGCAATCAGCCATAACTTAGCCGATGAAGGACTTAACCCTATAACCATTACACAAAACTACACCAATTTATCCGACCCGATGAAAGAATTGGAAGCGGCAATTGAATCAGGTCGTTTCCATCATGACGGGAATCCAATTATGACCTGGTGTATCGGTAATGTGGTTGGTAAGACAGTTCCAGGGAATGATGATGTCGTGCGTCCAATTAAAGAAATTCCTGAAAACAAAATAGACGGAGCGGTGGCTCTAATGATGGCAATAGGTCGCATTATGTTGAGCACTGATGATGAAAACTTTTTCCCGAATGAGGTATTAGAACTATGAGAACTGTCATTTTAGATCTTTTAGGTCTAACAGGCTTTGGCTTGATGTCTTATGGAGTGTATCTCAAATATGGGGCAGATATTGCATTAATTGGTAGTGGGGCATTATTACTGCTTTTAACTATTTTGGCATCGAGAGGTAAACAATGATTTTTGATAAATTATTTAGCACTCGTTCACTGGAGAATCCAGCGGTGCCATTAAGTGCTGAATCAGCTTACGAAGAAATATTCGGAATGCAGCCGACTAAATCGGTTAGTCCTGATTTGGCAATGAAGTTATCTGCTGTTTATGCTTGCGTTTATGTGTTATCGAGTTCTGTCGCACAATTACCACTGCACGTTAAGTGTAAGAGCGGTGATAAAGTAGAAACAGTAAAAGATCATCCAGCATATTACCTTTTACATGATAGCCCTAACGCTTGGCAGACATCGTACAAATTACGCGAATATGCACAAAGTTCGGTTTTGTTGTACGGAAATGCTTATATCCATATTGTTCGTGATAAAAACGGTGGAGTTGTCTCGCTTGAATCATTAGAGCCGTGGAAAGTGCAGTTGCTTAAAAACGGAAGTCGCTATGTTTATGCTTACTACGGTGACGATAATACAATGAGCCTATCTCCGGATGATGTTTTACACATTAAGTCACTCGGGCCATCAATAAAAACAGGTAAATCAGTCATTCAAACTCATGCTGAGACGATTGGCTTGGGGTTAGATGCTCGCAAATTCGCGAGCGGTTTCTTTGGTGGGAATGCTCGTCCTGCAGGTATTCTGTCTGTTAAGACACCACTTAATAGCAATGCATGGGAAAACTTTAAAAAGATGTGGCAAACCGCACAAGAAAAGCTGAGAAGTGAAGAAAATAAAACAATATTACTTCCTGCTGAGCTTGATTATAAGGCTTTGACCGTATCACCAGTCGATACTGAACTGCTTTCAATGATGAAACTGAATCGTTCCGAGATTGCAGGTATTTTTAATGTTCCAGCCCACATGATCAACGATTTGGAGAAAGCGACATTTTCAAACATCTCCGAACAGACAATCCAGTTTATTAGGTTCAGCGTTATGCCATGGGTAGTCAATTGGGAGCAGGAACTAAACCGAAAAATCTTTACTGAAGCAGAGCGTAAAGCGGGTTACTTCGTGAAGTTTAATCTTGCTGGAATTATGCGTGGTACTGCAGGAGAGCGTGCAACATTTTACCATGCCGCTATCACTGATGGTTGGATGTCGCGAAATGAAGCTCGTCAGCTTGAAGATATGAATCCGGTTGAAGGACTGGATGAAATGTTGGTTAGCGTGAATGCGGCAAAACAAGCAAATAATAAACAAACGGAGAACACAAATGAGTGATGTAGAAAAGCGCTCCTACGCAGGCGAAGTGCGAGCGGAAAGTCGAGATGATGAGCCTACGCACATTATCGGTTATGGTTCCGTGTTCAATACTATGTCTGAAGTAATGTGGGGTTTTCGCGAAATCATTATGCCAGGTGCATTTGATGATGTGCTTGAAGATGATGTGCGCGGGTTGTTTAATCACGACCCTAATTTCATTCTAGGGCGCAGTAAAGCCGGTACGTTGAGTCTATCAGTTGATGAAACAGGACTTAAATATGACATTATTGCACCAGATAATCCAACTATTCGTGATTTAGTTATTGCCCCGCTAAAACGCGGTGATATTACTCAATCATCCTTTGCGTTTAAGATCGCACGTAATGGAGATGAATGGTATGAAAATGATGATGGTGTAATCATCCGTGAAATTCATAAAATTTCACGCCTTTATGATGTCAGTCCTGTGACTTATCCAGCTTACCAAGAAGCAAGCAGTACAGCTCGCTCACTTGAAGCATGGAAAGAAGCTCGAGACTCAGGAACAATTGCTAAAGCGGTATCACAAAAAGCCGCACGTGAGCGATTCTTAAGCTTAATTAGCGCTAAATAAAAGTAATTTTTATCAATACGAGCCGCAATAATGCGGCTTTTTTCATTTAAAGAAAGAGGAAAAATCATGGCTAAATTACATGAACTTCAAGAAAAACGTCGTAATATCGCGGCTCAAATGCGTCAATTGAATGATGAAATTGGCGAAAAAACATGGACTGAAGAACAGCGTACTAAGTGGGATTCGATGAAATCCGAGTTAGGCGGTGTTGAATCACAAATTGAGCGCGAAGAATCATTACGATCAACCGATGCTTTATTTGTTGAAGAACAACGTCAAATTGAAACTGAATCAAAACCAGTTATTGATGTAGAAGTTAAACGTTCCCAAGCGTTTAATTCGTTCTTACGTCGTGGCTTAGGCGAATTAAGCCAAGAAGAACGTCAAGTGATGGCGGAGCTTCGTGCGCAAGCGGCAGGCACGGACAATAAAGGTGGTTACACCGTACCTAAAGAAATGCAGGCTCGTATTGCTGAACAAATGAAAGCTTTTGGTGGTATTGCGAGCGTTGCTCAAATCCTTAACACTGCAGACGGTCGCGTTATTACTTGGGCGACTGCAAACGGCACCGCTGAAGAAGGTGAATTAATTGGCGAAAATGCGGCAGCAACTGAATTAGATACTGAATTTGGCACAGCTGAGCTTGGTGCGAAAAAACTCTCATCAAAAATTATCCGCGTATCAAACGAATTGTTACAAGATTCAGGTGTGGATATCGAAGAGTATTTATCTCGTCGAATTGCAGAGCGTATTGGTCGTGCAGAAGCTAAATATCTTATCCAAGGTACTGGCGTTGGCTCACCTGCTCAACCTAAAGGCTTGCAAACCGCAGTTACTGGTGTAACACAAGCGGCAGCCGCTGCAGTGGCATGGCAAGATTTTAACGCATTGATCCACTCAGTAGATCCTGCCTATCGCAATGTTGGCAATACTCGCCTTGCTTTCAACGACAATACTTTAAAAACGTTGAAAGAAATGGTGGATGGACAAAAACGTCCATTATGGTTGCCTGATGTGGCTGGCGTAGCGCCTGCAACTATCTTAGGTCATCAATATGTGATTGATCAAGGCATCGAAGATATTGGTTCAGGTAAGAAATTTGCTTACTTTGGTGATTTCAGCCGTTTCATCATTCGTCGTGTGTCAGGTATGACATTACGTCGCTTAGTGGAACGTTACGCAGAGTTCGACCAAGTAGGTTTCTTAGCGTTCCATCGCTTTGACTGCGTACTCGAAGATGTGTCAGCAATTAAAGCATTAACAGGTAAATAGTTAAAAGTGCGGTCAGAAATGGCCGCATTTTTTATTTGGGGGATGAATGAAAATCACACTAGACGAAATTAAGTTGCAATGTCGAATTGATAATGATGATGAAGATGATTTGTTGTCTGCCTATCTAGTTGCAGCAAAGGCGATGGTTGAGAACCACACGAATAGAGTGCTTTTTGATACATTGCCCAAAGAAAAACCGATTAATGCACAAGAAATCACTGGCGATTTGAAAATAGCCATATTAATGCTGATCGCTTACCTATATGAAAACCGTGGTGGATGGAACGAAGGTCAAGGTGTAACAAACTTTGATTTACCTCCAACTGTTAAAGCCATCATTGAGCGTTATCGTTTTATAGATGTGTAGGTGATTAAGATGAACATAGGAAAGCTACGTCACAGAATTACTTTGTTACGGCAAGTTAATGAAGTGAATGATTACGGTGCAAGTACTCAAACCTGGAAGAGAGTAGCTACTGTTTGGGCTGATGTTAGGCCATTATCAGGTCGAGAGTATTTTTCAGCACAGCAAGTACAGTCTGAAGTTACCACTCAAATATGGCTACGTCATATAGAAGGCATTAAACCCACAATGAAGGTTAAGTTTGGGAAAAGAGAATTTGAAATTCTTTCCGTGCTTAATACTCAAGAGCGTGACGTGTCTTTACAGCTTATGTGTAAGGAGACAGGAAATGTCTAATCTGACTGTGAAAGTTACAGGGCTTAAAGAGTTAGGAAAAAAAATGAATGACCTTGGAAAGAAAACAAAAGGTCGTATTTCTGTTGACTCAATGCGAAAAGGGGCTGTGATTATCAGGGATAAGGCAAGAGCCAATGCACCAACTTTACAAGAGAAAGTACCCCATCGGAAACGTGGCACTTTAAAAAGAGCCATACTTGAAAGTACAAAGGTTGATAAGTTCGGAAATGTCCGCTCTAAAATCTATGTTCGAAAACTTCGAAGTAAAACTATTGAAAACTTTAAAGTTAAAACAGGTAAAGGTGGCGCTAAAAACCCTAACGATCCTTATTACTGGCGATTTATAGAGTTTGGAACATCAAAAATGCAAGCCAGACCGTTTTTGCGTCCAGCATTCTCAACTAAAAAAAATCAAGTATCGCGAGAAATTATTAATAATTTGCGCAATAACATTTTTAGAGAGGCTGGTAAATGATTCAAAAGAAACTCTTTAATGCTCTAAATCCACTGGTGTCAGGTCGTTGTTTTTATGGGTTGATCCCTGAAACAAATAGTGCCTATCCAGTCATCGTATATCAATTCCCAGCAATATCACCAAATTCAGCGTTGGAAGATGGAGATTTGGATGATTTCACGGTGCAGATTGATGTTTATAGCAAAAATCCTGATGACATTTTCGCTCTGCGAAAGGCTATTTTTACCGCACTTGAAACGGCATTTGATTATGCCGAGAGAGAAAGTGATTTCAGTGACTACGAACCCGATACAAAATTACATCGTCGGGTAATAACTTATCAAATTGCTTATGGAGAATAAAACATGGCAGCAAAAACCACACCGTTCCAAAAAACACGGTTTTATATTGGCACATCCGAAGATGTAGGCAAGAAAATTACAGCTTGTGCTGTAACACCAAATGCAACAATTACTATCCCTTCAAGCGGATTCAAAACTGGTGATTGCGTCTTAGTTACCGGCTTAGGTGCGCTAGATGGATATTATCCAGTTAAATCTGTAGCGGCAGATGTAATCACATTAGCTGATGAAGTTGATTGGTCAGCGTATGATCAACCAACAGTATTTACTGATGCTAAAGCGGCATTAGTGAAATGGTCAAATAATTTCTGTGAGCTCCGAAATTTAGAGCGTAGCGAAGATACATTGACCGAAGAAGATGTGACTACCATGTGTGATGATGGCAAAGCCACCGAAGCAGGTGAGTTTGAGTACGGTGAGACTCAGATGAAGTTCTTTACTGCGCCAACATCTGAAATGCAAAAATTATGTCGTAAAAAATTCTTTTCAAAATCTAAGTTCCCTTTCCGTTTAGTTTTCCCAAATGGTCAAGGCACGATGTATGGCACTGGTTATTTCAAATCTGGCAATGGTTACTCTGGTGAAACTATGGGTAAATTTGAAAGTGGTGCAACTATTAAGCATACAAAACAGGAATATCACTTACCTGTAGCTTAAAAATAAAAAAAAGCCAAGAGTGATCGGCTCTTGGCTTTAATTATTAGATTAACCTTTATTGCAGGAGAAGTTTACCTGCGAGTAAATTTTAACCATAAAAGAAGGTAAATACAATGGATTTGAGAAACAAAATATTGCAGCATAAACCTAAAGTAACCGAAATTGAAATTCTTGGCGAACAGTACTATGCGAGAGCATTAAGTGTCGGTGATGTAAACCGTGGATTGTTTGGCCAGCACAAGCTATTGTGTGATATTGCAAAAGCACAAGGTATTGAGCTTAATTATGATGATCCAGATGAGTTAGGTAAGCAATTAGGAAAAGTTTACGATCCATATCGTTTAGCCCGAAATCTAGCCCTCCGCTTATGTGATAAAGATGGCAATCTATTGTTTGATTTTGAAAATGAAGATGACTTGAAAGCATTATCAAGCCTAGATAATGAAGTTTCTGAAGAATTAAGTCGAGCATTGATGGGTGATGAACCAAAAAACTTAATGACCGACGCAAGTTCCAAATAACTTTATCGCTTGCGTTGGGCAAAACGTTAGAAGAAATCGAACAAATGCCTGAAAAACATCTTCAGGAATATATGCTGTTTTATCAAGAACAGCCATTTGGTTTATGGAGAGATGATTATCGCACAGCGCAGATTGCTCATTTGTTAGCGTTAATTCATAAAGATCCAAAACAGAAAGCCACGACATTGAACGATTTAATGCCATTTTTCAATGAGAATAAGGCATCAGAAGATAAAGAAGATGATGGCGTAGAGTCTTATTTGTTAAATCGTTGATTGTTTAGTAAAAAAGTTAAAAAAATTAGCTACTCCCTATTGATTAAAATGAATGTATTTTGTACAGTATAGGTAAGTAAATAAGGAGGGGTTATGTTTAAAGATGAAGTTAAACTTATCCATTGGTTGGGCAAAGAGGTTATTGCGTTTTTCGCTTTATTCTTTGTGTTACCTATTATTTTTATCTTGGCTGTAACAGGCATAACCACAAAAATTTTACTTGGTGTTTCTCTGGCTTACATTACCTTTTTTGTTTTTGCAAAAGTTGCTATGTTTTTCTTTATGAAGAAAACTGAAAATGAAGTGCTGCAGCAAATTGAAAAAGAAAACGAAGTTAAGTACGTCATCATTAAATAGTTAGTGTTTGTATAGAAAGCTCGCAATATGCGGGCTTTTTTTTATTTCTGGAGAAAATATGTCATCACTCGGTAGTTTGTATATTGGGTTAAGTCTCGATACAGTCCAATTTCAGAATGGATTGAGTAAGTCGGAGTATCAGACCCGAAAATTTACTAGACAATTTGAAGCTAATTTTTCTCGCGCTCAAGAAAAAGCACGTCAGTTCTCAGAACGCACTACACAATATTTAAATAATATTGAGAAAGCCGCCAATAACATCAATTCGACAACAAAATGGAGTTTTCGCCTTGATAATTTAGGTAGAGCGCAAGATTTGTCAAAGCAAGCTATTGCAATGATGGATAGCTACACTGAGCTACAGAACCGTATTAGACTGGTGACTCATAGTCAGACAGAAATGGCTCAGGCTACAGAAAGCGTGTTTGATATATCATCTCGAACCAATCAAGCTGTTGGCGCAACCGCTCAAATCTATCAACGTTTTGCAAAAAATGCTGATACTTTAAATATTAGTCAGCAAAAAGTCGTAGAACTAACAGAAACCGTATCAAAAGCAGTCGCTTTATCAGGTGCCGCACAAGCGTCATCAGAAGCGGCATTAATGCAGTTCGGTCAAGCTTTGGCTAGTGGTGAGTTGCGCGGTGCTGAACTTAATTCTGTGATGGAACAAACACCGGCTTTAGCACAAGCTATTGCAGATGGTTTAGGTGTTAGCGTTGGCGCACTTAAAGATATGGGTAAGAATGGTGAGTTATCTATCAACAAAGTGATAACTGCACTTGAAAAAGCAAAATCATCTGTGGATAGTGATTTTGAGAAACGTGTAAAAACACTCTCGATGTCATACACCAATCTCGAAACATCATTTATTAAATATGCCGGTGAAGCTGACCGCACTTATGGCATCACGCAGAAACTTGGTGAGAGTGTAGATTTTGTTTCGAAAAATCTTGACCAATTAATTACTGCAGCGGTTGTTTTAACTGGTGCCTTAGCAGTTGGTAGAATTAGCCAATACAGTGCAGAGTTAACAAAATCAGGCATTATCAGCGCAAAAAATGCTTTAGCCCATACAGCGGAAGCAAAAAGCATTTATGAAAGAGCAACAGCAATGCGAGTTGCCGCACAACTTGAAATGTCTAGCTTGACCGCACAATTACAGCTTTCTCAATCTGAACAAACTCGATTTGCATTGCGTGAAAGAATGAAAGTGCAATCTGCTCAAATTATTGCACTTGCAGAAGCGGAAGCTACAGCAAAACGAAACCTTGCTACAGCAACTAATCTTGCAACGATGGCGGCAAAAGGTTTGCAAAGTGTAATGGCTTTACTTGGTGGCCCAGCTGGTGTTATTGGTATTGCGGCTACATCATTATTATTTTTCAGTTCACAAGCGGCAGAAGCTCGACAATGGGCATTAGATACATCTGTTGCTAACCAAGCTTTAGCTGAATCTTATGATCAAATCACCGAAGCGGCATTATCTCTTAAAATCACAAAACAGCTTGAGGATATAGAAAAATATTACGCTGAGATTGAAAAATTAAAAGCCGGTGTAAAATCAAAAAACATTAATGGCGATTTTGATGGTTTCACAGTCGTTAATGCCCAAACAGAAGCTGAAATTGAAAAAGTAAATGCTCAAATCGGCACGATGACAGAGAATGCTGATAAAGCTAAACAAGCTCTTGAAAAAATGCTTTCTCCACTTGGCGAGAAGATGCTTCGAGCAGGTAAAAATGTTGATGAAGTGCGGCAGAAATTCAAGTTGCTTGGCGTATCAGCCGAAACTGCAGATAACATTATAGCTAACTTGCCAAAAAGCTTTAATGATACGGCTAATAGTGCAAATAAAGCGGCAGATAAGACGTTAGATTTAAAAGATGCGATGGATAAGCTGAAAGAGAAATCTACGTCTCTTGCTCAAAAGCTTGAAGTTGCAAAACTCAAACAACAAGGTCAGGCTAAATCCGCTTATGTGTTGGCTGGTCTTTATGAATTGCTTGGAAAGGAAGGTGCTGAATACAACGAAGTATTGATTGGTATTGCTACAGGCACAATTACTGCAGCTAATGCGGCAGATAAAGCTGTTGGGTTATCACTTGAAACGCTAAACAAGATTTTAGCCGGTAAAGCAACATTGGAAAAAATGTTTTCCGATGAAACCAAAGTGACAACAATTGAAACTCAAATCAAAGAAAGTAACAAAAAATCAGGTGGTCGAAAATCATCAGGTGAAAATGCTCGAGATAGTTGGTTAAGTTTCTATGATGAAATTCGTAAGAAAAGTAGTTCTAGTCTTGCTGAAATTGACTTGGAACAAACAAGAATGTTTCAACGCTTGGAAGAGCACAACAAAAAAGGTGTTGTATCTCATCAAGAATATGAAACAGCAAAAACAGCTATCACTGAGCGGTTTGCTCGTCAACGGTTAGAGCTTGCAGGGAAGTATGCGCCTGAGAAATTATTGCGTGCGAACTTAAATGATGAGTTAGCGATAGTTGAAGAGCTTAAAAAAGCAGGACAGCTTACAGGTGGTGAAGCTAATACTGCTGAATTGCAATTGAAGTTTGATTATGCTCAAAACAGATCTCAAAGTGCGGTCAATCCATTAGATCAATTACGCGCACTTTATGATCCGCAACAAGAGCTAATTAATCAACAAACGCAAGAGCTTGCTCAGCTCCAAGCATTTAACGATCAAAAGTTAATCACGGAAGAAGAATTCCAGCAACGCAAACAGCAAATCATTGATAAATACAAAAACAACAAGATCCAAAAGGAAATGGAATCGTATGCTACAGGGCTCAATGATTTGGGTGGCGCTTTTGGCACTCTTGCATCTATGGTTGAACAGTCTGCAGGAAAACAATCTGCCGCTTATAAAGCAATGTTCGCTATCTCTAAAGCATTTGCGATCGCTGAAGCAACTGTAAAATTATCACAGGCAGTAATGCAAGCTATGGCTGATGACACCGCATTTACCCCTGCTCAAAAATTTGCAAATATGGCAGCGGTTGCAGCGGCTGGTGCTAATGTTATCTCTCAAATCACTAGCGTAGGATTTGCTAAAGGCGGTCATGTTGTTGGCGAGGGTACAGGAACAAGCGATTCCATATTGGCTAGATTATCTAACAATGAATTTGTTATGACATCCCGCACGGTTGATCACTATGGTGTAGGGTTTATGAACGCCTTAAACCAACGAAGATTTCCTAAATTTGCAAATGGCGGTCATGTTGGTGGCAAATCTGATAGTTATGACGGATTGTTTAGCGGTGGTGGAGCATCAACCAATAACGAAGTATCAATAACAATAAATATTGATAAAAACGGAAATGAAAGTGTGACTGCTGAGCAAAAAGCCGCACAAGGTAAAGAGCTTGCACAAGCAATCCAAGCAAATGTACTTGAAGTGTTAAGAAAACAACGTCGTCCAGGTGGAATGCTTGGATAAGGAGATGAGATGGCTTTAAAAACATTGCCTTGGTGTCCGCAGCCTGGTTATACGGTTGATGAAGAACCAAAGCGTAAAGTGCTTAATTTTGGAAATGGCTATCAGCAACGAATGGAAGATGGAATTAATGCTCTTTTGAGAAAATATTCCGTCACCTATAAGGTGAAAAATAGCCAATCAGTAGAATTTCGTCAATTTATGAAAGAGCACGGTGGAGTCCGTGCTTTTTATTTTAAAGACGTCGCGCTAAATGGGGAATTAGTTAAAGTTGTTTGTGTTAAGTTCCCTCGCCAAATTGGATTGACTCACACAACCTTTAATTGTGAATTTGAAGAGGTGGTGTAAATGCCTAAAAATTTACCTAAGAAAATGACCGCACTTTTGCCTGAATTAGAGCAGGGTGCGCTTATTGAATTGTGGGATATTGATTTACGCCATATTACTCCGACTAACGGTTCTAATACTGCAGGTGAATTATATCGATTCCACAACGGTTTAAACCAAGGGCGAACCAATATTTGGTGGCAGGGGAATGAGTATCAAGCCTATCCAATTAAAGCAGATGGATTTGAAATTAGTGGGCAAGGACCTAGTGCTCGTCCGACATTAACAGTATCTAACCTATATGACATCATTACTGGCATTGCGGTTAATTTAGGACAAGGCGTTGGTGGTAAAGTTACTCGCAGATTGGTTTATGTGCAGTTTCTTGATGCCCGCAACTTTGAAGGTGGTCAAAACGCTCAGGCAGATCCTACACAAGAAGCAGTGAGTTATTACATCATTGAGCAATTAAAAAGCCTTGATGATAAACAAGCTACTTTTGAACTGGCATCACCTGCAGAAACGGATAACGCAAAAATCCCGCTATTAATGATTACATCTGATGTTTGTATTTGGCAATATCGTTCGCCACAATGCGGTTATACAGGTGGACCTGTTGCCGATGAATTTGATAAACCAACGAACGACCGTAAAAAAGACAAATGCTCACATTGCATCCGTGGTTGTAAATTGAGATTTGGCGAGAATGCTGTGTTACCGTTTGGCGGTTTTCCAAGTACAACCCAGTATGGGAATTGATTATGATTATTCCGGATAAATTAAAAAAAGAGATACTGTCACACGCTAAAAGTACAGCGCCGCAAGAATGTTGTGGCTTTGTTGTATTTAAAGACGGTTTCTCTTATATCCCTTGCGAAAACATCTCATACGATCCTGTTAATTTTTTTGAAATATCGGCAGATGATTTTATCCTTGCTGAAGAACGTGGTGTCATTGTAGCGTTGGTTCATTCTCACCCTGATTCAGCTTTTGGAAAAGGATTGCCATATTTATCCATTGCTGACAGAGAATGTCAGGTTAGAACACAGTTAGATTTTTGGCTGGTGGTGGATGACGACATTAAACAGTACCGTTCTATTTCACCGCTAATTGGTCGCCAATTTGAAAACAATAAACAAGATTGCCGAAATATCGTACTTGATTGCTATATGTTATCTGGCATTGATTTACCCGATGATTCTAAATATGAGTTTGATTGGTTTGAAAACTCGAACTTATATGAAGATGGTATGAAACGGTGTGGCTTTTTTAAATTATCACAAGATGAACCTGTCCAGATTGGCGATGTAATCTTAATTAAAGTCGGTGCAAGTGTAGCTAATCACGCAGGAGTGTATCTAGGTGATCAGATGATGGTTCATCATAGTGAAAGTCGGCTCTCTGCACGTGTACCTTATGATGGTTTTTGGCTTAATTCCACTCATTCAATTTGGAGGCATTCAGAATGGCAAAAATTACATTTCACGGCAATCTTAAACGATTTAGCGATGAACCATTCGATCTTGATGTAAGCAACTTCCGAGAGTTAATGAGTGGATTAATCACTCAAATTCAAGGACTAAGATCGCATCTTAGCAAAGGGTATTACAAAGTTAGAATTGGTAGAAAGTATATAAGCAATGAACAATTAAAAAATAACCCAATAATTGATCTTGATGATAACTCCTCCGTACATTTTACACCCGTTATTACTGGCGCTGGTAAAGCGGCAGGTGTAATTCAAGCCGTTGCTGGGGTTGTATTAATTGCTATTGCGTGGTGGAACCCGTTAGGTTGGTCAGCTGGTGGGGTAATGATAGCTGGAGCAATGGGCGCATCACTTGCCATGTCTGGAGCTATATCTCTTTTAACGAGACCGCCAGATATGGGGAGTGGTGCTAATGAAAGTGAAAAGAAACAAAGCACATCATTCAGCAATCTTCGTAACTTAACTCCACAAGGGAGACCTATTCCGTTATTGTACGGAAAAATGATGACCAGCCTTATACTTGTTTCCCAAGGGATAGAAACTTTTGACGATCATCAATAACATCACAAATAAATTTAACCGCTTATAGGCACTGCTTATAGGCGGTTTTCTTTTTTAAGAGGTACTTATGGGCGGTAAAAGCCAAGGTTCAGCGCGCACACCACATGAAGCACCTGATAGCCTTCGTTCTTCGCAACGATTACGTGCTATTGGTTTAATCTCTCTTGGTCCAATCAAAGGTCCAGCCAATAAATGGAAATCAACTTACTTTGACAATACGCCAATCCAAAATGCAAACGGTGTTGATGATAATGATGAGTCAAGTTTCAATTTCAAAAACACAGAGATAGCATATACACTCGGCACGCAGGACCAAATGCCGTTGCAGGGCTTTGAAATGTCAGAGCGTGAAGTATCAGTTGGTGCTGAAATCAAAAATGTTACCCCTGTAACAAGAACCGTTATTGATCCTGATGTGACACGTCTAAGAATTACATGTGGTGTAAGCGCGTTATTTTCTCAAAATGAGAATGGCGACACAGAGGGAACATCTGTATCACTTGAAATCTTAATCAATGGACAAAGCCGCACAGTAAAAAATATTAGTGGTAAATCATCATCTCGCTTTTATCGTAGTTACATCATTGATAATTTACCGCCTAAACCATTTACCATTACAGTTAAAAGATTAACAGCCGATAGTAAATCACAGCGGTTGCAGAATGGCACTCACTGGGTCAGTTATACAGAAATCATTGATACCAAACTGTCATACCCAAACATGGCATTAATTGGTATTAAAACGGATTCGCGCTATAACCCAAATTTCCCTAATGTGAATCTATTGCTTTATGGCCGATTGGTGAAAGTACCAAGTACATATAATCCTGAAACAAGAACGTATGCACCTGGTATTTGGCGCGGTGACTGGAAAGAAGAGTGGACGGATAACCCTGCATGGATTTTTTATGACTTAGTTACTAATTCTTTAGCTGGATTAGGTAAACGAATTGGGGAATACGGATTAGATAAGTTTCAGCTGTATCAAATTGCAAAATACTGTGATGAATTAGTCGATGATGGATATGGCGGTAAAGAGCCACGAATGGTATCTAATCTATGGATTACAGAACAGCGTGATGCCTATAACGTGCTATCAGACATGGCTTCTGTTTTTCGCTCTATTGCAGTGTGGAATGGAACGCAGTTTTCAGCTATCCAAGATAGAACATCAGATCCAGTTTGTTTATATACTCAATCAAATGTAGTTGATGGTAAATTCTCTCGTCAATTCGCAGCAGGAAAGACAATTTTCACTGCAGTGGAAGTTGAATATGCCGATGAACGTAACTTCTATCAAAAGGCGGTTGAGTACGTTGCAGATGATTTAATGATTGCTCGCTATGGCTATAACGTTAAGAAAATTACAGCTTACGGCTGTACAAGTCGTGGGCAAGCTCACCGATACGGGAAATGGGTATTAGAAACATCTCGTCTTGAACAATGTACTATTACCTTTGTAGTAGGTCGTCAAGGGTTATTGCATTTGCCAGGCGACATCATTGAAATTGCTGATAATGATTTTTCTGGTAAAACACTTGGTGGACGAGTTGTAGCGATAAACGGCAAGAAAGTAACACTTGATCAACCTGTAGAAATCACTGGTAATAGCTATTTAAGTTATCTCAATGATGAAATGCAGTTGGTGAAAATCAAAATCATCAATGTAGATAATGCAAATAAATCGGTTATCACATTAGAAACCAATCCTGTTGGTTTGAATGTAATGGATGATTGGGTATTAAAAACACCGCAAGTATCTACTCAGCTTTACCGTGCACTCGGTATTACTGAAAACGATGACGGAAGTTATACCATAACTGCACTGCAGCATGAACCGCAAAAAGAAGCGATTGTTGATGGTAGTGCAAGCTTTGTGCCTGTTGTATCAACAATGCACAATGGACTAACAAAAGTAACTAATGCTGATGTGGTTTATAGCGCTGACGGTATAAAACTCACTTGGTCAGTACCCACAACAGATACGTTATTAACCTATGAAGTGCGGTTATATCGCAACGGAAAGGTTTTCAAAACATATCTAAACTTAAAAAATCCAGAAATATCATTTGAAGGATTGCCTGATGGTAGTTATACCGCAGAAATCAGAGCTAAAAACCAAAGTGGCCAATTGTCAGATCCTGTAACGCGCTCATTTGAGATTAATCTCAACATCCCTAGGTTTGTTACTAAATCCTTGTTGTTTGCTATTGAGTTGGATTGGGATTTACCTAAGACATTCACACCTGGGTTTAGCACTGAGATTTGGCGTAGCAATACAAATGACATAAGCACTGCAGTGAAAGTGGCAACCTTGCCATATCCTCAAAGTAACTATGTTATTAATGGTGTGCCTTTATCAACAGGCTACTACTTTTATTTACGAGGAGTAGATAAACAAGGTAACAAAGGTGAATTTACCGAGGCAGTATTTGGTGAAGCAGATCATAATCCTGATAACTTGTTAAATGCGTTAGAAGGTAAAATCACCAAGTCACAACTTGGTCAAGAGCTTATTAACTCCATTAAAGCCGATATTAATAATGCTGTTGGCGAAGAAGCTAAAACAAGACAAACCGCTGTCGCAGGTGCATTAGCTCAAATAGCTGCACAAGCTCAGTCATCAGGAACCGCAATTAAAAATCTTGAAAAAGCAGATCAAGCACAAGCTGAAACAATTAAAACTGTGACAGCGAAGGCCGAATCAGCTTTATCAGGTATTACTGCAGTAAGACAGGCTCAAGCGCAAAGTGATAAAGCGAATGCACAACAAATTAACGCTTTAACCGCTAAAGTTGGAAATGCAGAATCAACAGTATCACAGGTGAGTAGTGCTGTTGCTGGACTTAATGGCAAAGTTAGCTCAATGCACACAATCAAAACACAAGCTATTGCTGGTGGAAGAACTGCTGTTGCTGGTATTGCACTTGGTGCAAATCAAGAAGAAAGCTCAGTCATTGTTATGGCTGATAAATTCGGGATTGTGGCAAATGCTAATGATGGCAATGTCAAACCGGTCTTTAGTGTAGCTGATGGTCAAGTAGGTATTCGTGGTGATTTGGTTGTAGCTGGGTCTGTGACAAGAGATAAGTTGTCATCTGGTTCAGGTGCAAACCTATTTTACAATCCTATTTTTGCAAATCCAACAAACGGTGTTCCAGATGGTTGGACTGCTTCAGAGGCTAACATACCTGGAGATAAACGTGGTGAGCGAATCTGCAGACAGGATGAGGATTATGGATTAGGTAAAGGTGGATATCTTAAAAACGAGAATGTTTTAAGGTGGCACAATAAGATAACCGGTAATCCAAATACAAGGTGCGGCATCTATCAGAATGTACCAGTATCTGCAGATAAATGGTATATGGTCTCTGCCTACATGGGCAATCATAGTTGCTCAAAGGTTGAGATTTATATTGATGTCCGCGGCAAGAGTGGTGAATGGCTATTACATAAAACTGATGAGGTTAGTTCGGGTTATGGCTTCAGAGGGATTAATAACGCCAAAAGAGCGTTTATAAAATTTAAAATCCCACCAAATGGAGTTAGTGTTGACGTATTTTTCTTCTTCTATGATGGTAACGGAGCTAATCCTAATGGATCGTGGATGTTTGTAGCTCGGCCAATGCTTGAAGAATGTACTGAATATACTACACAGCCTAGTCCATGGGCTAATGCTGGTTTAACGGAAGTACACGGTGGCAGTATTATTGCCAATACAATCCGCGGCGACCATATACTGGCTAATCAGGAGATTAGAGCACCAAGAATAACTGGTGGTGTCATCACTGGTAATACCGTTAATGGTGCGACAGTCAATGGTGGAACAGTTAATGGTGCAGTGGTAACCGGCGGGACAGTAAAAGGTGCAATTGTCGAAGGTGGCGTAATCAAAGGCGCAAGACTGGAAGCTGTAACTGGTAAATTTACTGGGACGCTTGAAGTCAATCAGTTGGTTGGTGGTAATTTGTGTGAGGTGTTTATTGCTAGTGTTTATAAAACTATTGATTTTTATCAGGCGTGGATAAATGTATCCGCCGCACCTGTCAAGAGAATTTTCTTTATCGTTAATTCACATAAAACATTCACAGTTGAGGCTAATCAACCGCACAGATATTTATATACGCACCACGGAGAAAATACACCGCCAGAGTTTTTTGATGTTGGCGGTGGCGCCCCAAAAATCTGCGTTACAGCATACGCAGTATCAAACACAACAACAATGTCTCAATAAGGAGTAAAAAAATGAAATTCATCACAAAACAAATCGAAGATATTCGTACTGGTGCCATGTCAGAACATCATGCGGTCACAGGCTTGCAAGTTGACTATGTCAATAATAGTACATTTGTTACTATTGCATCTTATGTATCAAAAGCTAAAAAGGATGAAGGGAAAGAATCCTTATCTGTAAATACTTTCACTATCCAAGCTGTGCCAGGGTGGGAAAAAATCCCTTATGAATGGGCTTTAGGTGAGCTAGTTAAGGCTCAACCAGAAGATTTTAGTCCTGAAACATATATAGGCTATGTAAACCCATATATGTTTGCTGGTGGGAAAGTAGAACAGTAAACAACAAAACAACCGCACTTTTAAAGTGCGGTTTTTTATTGGAGAGAATATGGAAAATATCGAACTAGAAACAGTGCGTGGCGATGATGATGGATGGTCTTTCGAACTGCTAGAAGATGATGAATCTAAATCAGATTTAACTGGCTCTCGTTTTGATATGTGGATCAAGCCAAAGAAGGGTGAATTGATTAAATTATCAACTGAAACGGGCGAGATAACGGTTAATCAAAATATTGTGACTGTGACTATCTCACACGATAAAACTCAAGGAGCAAAATGGGAATTTGCTACTTGGGATTTGCAATGCACCAGTCAGCAAGGATTGGTTCAAACACTTGCTGGTGGTGGATTTACACTTATTCACGATGTAACGGAGGCGAGATGATTATTAGATTAGTTAAACGCTCAAGACCTAATATCAAGGTTAAAGTGCGTTTAATAAAAGAAATTGGCGAGAGAAAGGAAAAAATCCCAACTCTCGAAGAATTAATTACTTTTTACAAAATAGGGGCTTTATAAGATGGCAGCGCAAGAATTTCACCAAACCATCACAGCATTTGCCGAATTCGTAGGTGAGAAAGATAAGGAAATTACTAAATTTATCGGCAACCTAACAACTTTAAGCACGACAGAAAAAACAAATCTTGTTGGTGCAATCAATGAATTATTTCAATCCATAAGAAGCCTATCTGGTAGTGCGGCAGGTATTAATGACAGCGCAACCAATGAAACATCAACCTTATCCGCTAAAAAAATCCTTGAGCTTGTAAGCCAAGCGAAAACAGATGCGAAAAGCGAAATCTTAGGCGGCAACGTAGCGGCTGAATTAGACACTATCAAAGAGCTTGCTGAAGCGCTAAATGGAATTAAAACTGGTGAAGATGGATTGAATAAACTCATCCAAAAAATCTCGCAAGCTAATGAGGCATTAACCGCGCTTAATCAGAAATTCACAACTCTAGACAGTGTGAATTTAAAAGAAGCTTATAACAGAGGTTACAATAAATAATGACATTTCAAACTGGCGTGACTGAATTCGCTGAATTTGTCGGCAGTGAAATTAGACGGATTGAAAAGAAAATTCCGACAGATGGTGGTGGTCAATCTAGTGATTCAACGATCATTACTGGAAATGGACGACCAGATAAACCTGATACAACAGACGGAAAGATTACAGGTAGAGAGCCGAACGGGAGTTTTTATTACTCAACAAACGGCGCAGGCGTTGGGGCATACTTGTGGCAGAAACAAAACAACAAATGGATTGTTATATCAGGAGATACTGGCCCTAGACGAATGGGTAACTCTTCTGTGAATATTAAAGAGGGTGCTATTTATCTAAGGCGAATGAATAACAGAGTTGAGTGTTCTTTCAATACAGGTCGATGGGACACTATCTCTTTTTATGGAAGTAGTAATCCCAAATTCACAAGGAAAAATCACGCCAAGCGAATGGATATTTTACCATCTCCAAGAATACCAGTCGGCTTCCGTACCAAAACCCCCATTATGCTTCCTTTTTATAGCGATGACGGTGATGAGGTTGCAGTAGTGTATGTTGCCAGTATAGGTGATAGAGCTTATATTGAATTAAGGTTCAAGGATAAAGTACCAACATCTGACCTTGACTACATGAGGATGCCTGTTATCAGTTGGATAACAGACGATCCATTCCCTGAAACTCTGCCTTAATCTAGAAGCTCCGCAACTTCTTCCATATTGGCATGATAGGTATTTTGAAACATCCGGATGTCTTTATTCATATTTTATGGCATTATTACAACCCTGTAACTTTTGTAGTTTCGGAAAAATATATATAATTTCGGAAATAAACAATAGCACAGACACATAATAAACTGATTTTATTATCTAAAAATTGGTGTTTTAAAATTTGTACATTTTGACTTCAAACGTGCTTAATTTTTAGCTTGTGATAAGAACACCAATAATGATGAGTTATTGGTGTTTTTTCTTTTCGGGCAAAGTGCGGTCAAATTTGAAATCGTTTTAGGAGTATTTTCCAATGAAGATAGCCTTAGGCATTGAATATAACGGAAAACAATATTGTGGCTGGCAGCGACAAGAGAAAGTGCACAGTGTACAAGAAGAATTAGAAAAAGCGTTATCTTTTGTGGCAAATGAAAAAATTGAAGTATTTTGTGCGGGCAGAACAGACTCCGGTGTACATGGCACAGGACAAGTGGTGCATTTTGAAACTACCGCTGTTCGCCCTGAAAAAGCTTGGGCATTTGGGACTAATGCAAATTTGCCTGATGACATTTCAGTGAGCTGGGCAAAAGTGGTGGATGATGAATTTCACGCCCGTTTTTCTGCAACCGCGCGTCGTTATCGTTATATCTTGTATTGCAATAAATTACGTTCAGCCATTTTGCCGGAAGGGATTACTCATTGCCATTTAGATTTAGACGAAAAGAAAATGCACCAAGCGGGGCAGTTCTTATTGGGGGAAAATGATTTTTCCTCTTTCCGCGCGGCACAATGTCAATCAAATACCCCTTGGCGAAATGTGCATCATTTAAATGTGGTGCGAAAAGGGCAGTACATTATTGTGGATATTCAAGCTAATGCCTTTGTGCATCACATGGTGCGTAACATTGTAGGAAGCTTGATTGAAGTCGGCGCAGGTAATCAACCCGTTGAGTGGATGAAATGGTTGCTAGAGCAAAAAGATCGTAAATTAGCCGCGCCAACAGCAAAACCAGAAGGCCTGTATTTAGTCAATGTGATTTACCCTGAAAAATTTGCGATTCCACAGAAAAATTTAGGGCCATTGTTTTTAGAAGATAATCTCATCTGACTAGCAAATTTCGCTAAATTATGATTAAATACGCAAACTTTTCTAGTTAATAAAAAAGGTAAAAAATGAGCTGGATTGATAGAATTTTTAGCAAAGGAACCTCTTCCTCTGCATCACGTAAAGCTAACGTACCTGAAGGGGTTTGGACAAAATGTACCTCTTGTGAACAAGTGCTTTACGGTGAAGAAGTAAAACGTAATTTATATGTTTGTCCAAAATGCGGCCATCATATGCGTATTGATGCTCGTGAGCGCCTTTTAGCCTTGTTAGATGAAGGTTCAAGCCAAGAATTATCGGCTGATTTAGAGCCAAAAGATATTCTTAAATTTAAAGATTTAAAAAAATATAAAGATCGTATTACTGCAGCTCAAAAAGAAACGGGCGAAAAAGATGCGTTAATCACAATGACCGGTACACTTTACAATATGCCTATTGTTGTTGCGGCTTCAAACTTTAGTTTCATGGGCGGCTCAATGGGATCGGTTGTGGGTGCAAAATTTGTGAAAGCAGCAGAAAAAGCAATGGAATTAAATTGTCCGTTTGTGTGTTTCTCTGCAAGTGGTGGTGCACGTATGCAAGAAGCACTTTTCTCCTTAATGCAAATGGCGAAAACTAGTGCGGTATTAGCGAAAATGCGTGAAAAAGGTGTGCCGTTTATTTCTGTATTAACGGATCCAACATTAGGTGGTGTTTCTGCAAGTTTTGCGATGTTAGGTGATGTAAACATTGCTGAACCAAAAGCATTAATCGGTTTTGCAGGCCCACGTGTTATTGAACAAACTGTACGTGAAAAATTGCCAGAAGGCTTCCAACGTAGTGAATTCTTACTCGAGAAAGGGGCGATTGATATGATCGTGAAACGTTCAGAAATGCGTTCAACCCTTGGAAACCTCTTAAGCAAACTCACCAATCAACCTTCACCTTTTGTTGAAGTAGAAGTTGTTGAACATGAGTAATATAATGAATTTAAAAGCCACTTCGCCACTCGCTGAGTGGCTTTCTTATTTGGAAAACAGTCACTTCAAAGCGATTGATTTAGGGTTAGAACGTATTAAGTTAGTGGCAGAGGAACTGGACCTTTTGAATCCTGCACCCTATGTGATCACGGTGGGGGGCACAAATGGTAAAGGCACGACTTGCCGTTTGCTCGAAACTATTTTGTTAAATCACGGCTTGCGTGTGGGTGTGTATTCCTCACCTCATTTATTGCGTTATAACGAACGTGTTCGTATTCAAAATCAAGACTTGCCGGATGAAATGCATACCGCTTCTTTTGATTTCATCGAAAAGCATAAAACGCAATCCCTCACTTATTTTGAATTTAGCACGTTGTCAGCTTTGCATTTATTTAAACAAGCGAAACTAGATGTCGTGATTTTAGAAGTGGGGCTTGGTGGGCGTTTGGATGCAACCAATATTGTCGATAATGATCTGGCGGTTATCACCAGTATTGATATTGATCATACAGATTTTCTGGGTTCAACACGTGAAGAAATTAGCTTTGAAAAAGCAGGCATTTTCCGTGCGAATAAACCGATTGTGATTGGCGAACCCAATGTTCCGCAACCTATGTTAGAACAAGCGGAGAAATTACATTGCTACGTTTCACGCCGAGATGTTAATTGGTCATTTAAAGCCAATGAGCAAACTTGGATGTGGCAGAGCAACAAAGTGCGGTTAGAAAATCTGCCGTTTTGCCAAATTCCATTAGCCAATGCAGCAACCGCTTTGGCTGCTGTTGAGCAATTACCTTTTGATATTTCTGTCGAGACCATTAAACGTTCATTAATTGAAGTGGAATTAGTTGGTCGTTTCCAACAATTGAAAGGTTATCAGCTAGAAAAATTAGCAGCTCGCTTGAATGTCCCTTATTCACAGTTACCAAAAGTGATTATCGATGTGGGGCATAATCCTCATGCGGCAAAATATTTAGCCGAAAAATTGACCGCACTTAAAGCACAGATTTCAGGTCGTATCATTGCCGTTTGCGGTATGTTAAAAGATAAAGATGCGGAGTCGGTGTTTACCCAACTTACTTCTGTTATTGACCAATGGTATTGTGTCACATTAGGCGGTTACCGTGGTCAATCTGGCGATGACCTAAATGCAAAATTAACAACAGTTTGCCCATCAGCAAAAAGTGTTTCTGAAGATTCTGTAGCTGAAGGTGTACAAAGTGCGGTTAAAGAAGCGGGTAAAAATGACATTGTGCTGGTATTTGGATCCTTCCACACGGTAGGGGAATTTTTAGAATATTTAGCTTAATGGCGATGGAAAATAATAAAGGCTGGTTTTGACTAGCCTTTTGTTTTTTAAAGTATTTTGTGAAAGTAATCACTTAATTCTGAGTATTGGAATGTAAATCCGCAATCTAACAAATGTTTTGGATAGGCATTCTGACTGTCTAATAGAATGCAAGCGCGTTCACCGAGAAGAGAAGTGAGTAAAAATTGAGGCACTTGAGCAAAACAAGGTCGATGTAGTGCTTGACCTAATAATTGGTTGAATGTCTTGTTTTTAACAGGATGTGGCGCAGTAAAATTAAATGCACCTTCACAATCATTATGGTCAAGTAAGAAGAGAAGGCCTTCTACCATGTCCTCTAACGCAATCCAACTCCAATATTGCTCGCCATTCCCTAATTTGCCGCCTAATCCAAAGCGATAGAGCGGTAGAATTTTAGCAAAAGCGCCGCCTTTTGGAGAAAGCACCAATCCTGTTCTCACTAAACAGACTCTTGTGTTGGTTTGTTTGGGTGCATTTTCCCAATCAATACAAAGTTGTGCGGTAAATTGACTACCTGGAGGAGTGCCTTCAGTGATCTGGTCTTCGCCACAGTTTCCATAAATTCCGGTGGCTGAACCTGAAATCAATACAGGCGGATGTTCACTTTGGTTAATGAGTTGAACAATCTGTTGGGTTAAATCAATACGACTGTGACGCAGTTTCTCTTTTTGCTGAACTGTCCATCTTTTATCGAAGATGGGTTCTCCAGCAAGATTTATGACCGCATCAAATTCATTTAAGTCTTTGAGTGTGTAAAGTGCGGTCAAAAATTGCGGTGTTTTTCCAGAAAAAACAGCTTGGGCTTTTTCAATGGAGCGAGTCAGTACAGTAACGCTATCGCCACGTGAAAGTAGCGATTCAACTAAGGCTTTTCCTACAAATCCCGTTCCACCGGTTACTAAGATATTCATTATAGATTGCTTTCAAAGAGCGTTTGAATTTGTCCTAAAAGCGATTTAATTGTAGTGCCTTTTGTTGGTGTCACAAAAATGGTGTCATCTCCTGCAATCGTGCCTAAAATGCCTTCAGGTTTACCAATGGAATCCAATAAGCGGGCAATCAACTGCGCAGCACCCGGAGAGGTTTTAATGACGATAACGAAATCATTGTGATCAATATCCAAAACCAAATTTTTTAATGGGCTGCTGGTGGCGGGTACACTTAATTCGCTTGGTAAGCAATACACCATTTCCATTTTCGTATTTCTCGCACGAACTGCCCCAAATTTACTTAGCATGCGTGAAACTTTAGACTGGTTAATGCTTTGAAATCCTTGGTTTTTTAAGGCATCAACAATTTCACTCTGAGAAGCAAATCGTTCTTGATGGAGCAGTTCTTTAAATGCTTTTGTTAATTGATCTGACATAGTTATTCTCATATAGGGGAATTTGCATAAGAATTGCATAAAAATTCATTTTAGGCAATTAAAATAAATTTGCTGTTTGAAAAGTTTGAGCTAGATCGCATTATTGAATTTCTCTGTTTGTAATTTAATGGCTAAGACTTTAAAATTCTACCTAGTTAGGATTAATTAATACATGAGGAGTATTTTATGAAAGTTGCAGTATTAGGCGCAGCAGGCGGTATTGGTCAAGCATTAGCCTTATTACTTAAATTACAATTACCCGCTGAAAGTGAATTAGCACTTTATGATATTGCACCAGTGACACCAGGTGTGGCTAAAGATGTGAGTCATATTCCAACAGCGGTGAAAGTAGAAGGTTTTGCGGGAGAAGATCCAACACCTGCACTTAAAGGTGCTGATGTCGTTTTAATTTCTGCAGGGGTTGCACGTAAACCGGGTATGGATCGTTCAGATCTTTTCAACATCAATGCGGGTATCGTGCGTAACTTAATTGAACATGTTGCAAAAACTTGTCCAAAAGCTTGTGTAGGTATTATTACCAACCCTGTGAATACGACTGTTGCGATTGCTGCAGAAGTATTGAAAAAAGCGGGTGTTTACGACAAACGTAAATTATTCGGTGTCACCACTTTAGACGTGTTACGTTCTGAAACATTCGTATCTGAATTAAAAGGCTTAAATGTTTCTCGTACAAGCGTACCGGTAATTGGCGGCCACTCAGGTGTGACGATTCTTCCATTACTTTCACAAGTTCAATATGCTGAGTGGAAAGAAGAGGAAATTGCACCATTAACAAAACGTATCCAAAATGCAGGTACTGAAGTGGTTGAAGCAAAAGCAGGTGGCGGTTCCGCGACACTTTCTATGGCTCAAGCCGCAGCACGTTTTGCGCGTTCATTAGTGAAAGGCTTAAGTGGCGAAACTGTGGTTGAATGTACTTATGTAGAAGGTGATGGTAAATATGCACGTTTCTTCGCTCAACCTGTACGTTTAGGTAAAGAAGGTGTAGAAGAAATTTTACCAATCGGTACCTTAAGCAAATTTGAACAAGAAGCTTTAGAAGCAATGTTACCAACATTGCGTGCAGATATTGAATTAGGCGAAAAATTTATTAACGGTTAATTTAATTCTATTTCTAGAGAAGAGGAGCTGTATGCTCCTCTTTTTTTTATATGAAAATGATTAAACATAAAAAAGTGAAGAAAAAGCGTGATTTAGCTCACAAATTTGAACATTGCTATTTGCAATATAAAAGACTTTGCCGTATTCTTAAATCACTAAAAACAAGTGCTATTTTTAAATAGCCGACATCTATTTTGCTTTCCGAGTAGTGCCCCAGTGGGGCACTTTTTTTTGGCTTATTTTTAGCCAAAGCATAAAAAAGTGCGGTCAAAAAACACTGGATTTTCTGACCGCACTTTTAAAATGAATGCTAACAAAAGAATTATTCAAACATTGCTGAAATAGATTCTTCATTGCTGATACGACGAATTGCTTCAGCAAGCATAGTTGAAAGAGTCAGCACGCGTACTTTACCAAGTGCTTTCATTTCAGGTGAAAGTGGCACAGTATCCGTTACCACGATTTCATCAATGGCATCGCTCGCTAAGTGTTGTGCTGCTGCACCAGAGAATACGGCGTGAGTTGCGTAAGCAAACACGCGTTTTGCACCGCGTTCTTTTAATGCTTCAGCCGCTTTACATAATGTACCACCTGTATCAATCATATCATCTACAAGGATACAATCACGATCTGCAACATCCCCGATAATATGCATAACTTGTGATACGTTTGCACGTGGACGACGTTTATCGATAATCGCCATCTCTGTATCATTTAATAATTTCGCTACTGCACGAGCACGAACAACACCACCGATATCCGGAGAAACAACGATAGGATTGACAAGATCCGTTTTCTTCAAGATGTCATCAAGTAAAACCGGTGAACCGAATACGTTATCAACTGGTACATCAAAGAAACCTTGGATTTGCTCTGCGTGTAAGTCACAAGTTAATAAGCGGTCAATCCCTACAGTTGAAAGTAAATCTGCCACCACTTTTGCAGTGATTGGCACACGAGCAGAACGCACACGACGATCTTGACGAGCATAACCAAAATAAGGAACAACGGCAGTAATACGGCCGGCAGATGCACGACGTAAAGCATCAACCATTACAATCAATTCCATCAGGTTGTCATTAGTTGGTGCACAAGTAGATTGAATAATAAACACGTCTGCACCACGCACATTTTCATTAATTTGCACTTGGATTTCACCATCGCTAAAGCGTCCAACAGTGGCATCGCCTAATGAAATGTAAAGACGTTCAGAAATCTTTTTCGCTAGCTCAGGCGTAGCATTTCCAGCAAAGAGTTTAATGTCTGGCATTTTATATAACCTCAGGTTGAGTGTAGATAGATTGGTTGGTCGAGAGTTGTTTCAACATCACATGTAATGGTGAAACGTTTAATCCTTTAGCAACAAAGCCGAAAAATTCCTTCGGTTTTTGTTGGAAAACAGCTTGTGCTGATTTTTCATCATCAAATTCAGCAAAAACACAAGCCCCGGTTCCGGTTAATCTGGCTGGTGCATATTGTAGCAACCATAGTAGGGCTTTTTCAACTTCAGGATATTGAGTTCGCACGACTTTTTCGCAATCGTTTGCAAACGGTTGATTCAAAAGTTCGGCAAGGGATCTTTTTTCTGTATTGCGAGGCAAATCGGGATCGCTAAAAATCACCGCAGTAGAAATCGCAGTTTCAGGTTTTAGTACCAGATAATATTTTTCTTGTGGTTCACAGTATTGGATTTTTTCACCTACGCCTTCTGCAAAAGCGGCTTGACCATGAACAAAGATGGGGACATCTGCACCAAGTTTTAGCCCAAGCTCAGAAAGTTCATCAATAGATAAATGGGTTTGCCATAAATAATTTAAAGCAAGGAGAGTCGTCGCCGCATTGGATGAACCGCCACCAATACCACCGCCCATCGGCAGAATTTTATCTAAATGAATTGTTGCACCGAGCGTACATCCTGTTTTTTCTTGTAGTAGTATCGCTGCACGATAGATTAAATTTTGTTCTAGAGGTAATCCAGGAATTTCTGGTGTGATGTGGATTTGTTTATCTTGGCGAATATCGATAGTGAGCCAATCGCCGAAATCAAGAAATTGGAAAAGCGTTTGTAATTCGTGGTAGCCGTTTGGCAGTTTACCGTTTATATAGAGAAATAAATTGAGTTTTGCGGGGCTTGGAAAGCGGTTAGGCTTTCCAAGAGAAGTTGAAAGTGCGGTCGAAAAGTGATGTGTTTTCATTAGAACGCCCATTCATCCACACGAATTTTTAGGGTTTGCGATGTACTTTTGTTCTTTAACAGAATATTTTCAGGCATCGAATTATCTGCATGATAACTTAAGTAATCGGCTGTCCACATAGAGCCATCAAGTGGGTAGCTAAATTCGGATAAAAGATGATTCGTTCCAACTTGGTAATCTGCATTATCAGCTGGCTGACCTTTTAGCCAATAAGATAGATGCTCTAATGGCACATCCATTCCGATGATTTCACGTAACAATAATTTGGCGTTTTTATCAGATTGTTGGTTGCCTTTATTATCTGAAATTGTCATACCGTTTGGATGCATTTCCATAGTTAGTGTCGTTTTGCTAATCAGAGAATAGAGTTTTAGCTTATAGGCTTTTGGGTTTTGATATTGCCATTCAAAGCGGCTCGAAAAACGCTCTTGTGGACTGATGTAACCAATTTGTCCTTTGGTGCTATAAGATTGAATTTGTTTGATTTTTTTGAGGTGTTGTTGCCACGTAATATCGTTTTTATCGATATGTTGAACATCTGTTGGGCGCTCTGCATCAAGAGTACAAGCGGATAAGATTACACTTGCAAATACAGGTGCTAGAAGAGATTTTAATAATTTCATAACAAAATATTTACTAAAAAATTGCATATATTGTAAGGGTTAGTTTACTTTTAGTAAAGATGGATTAAGCATTTAAGCGTGTTTTCTCAGCTTTTACCGCCGCAATTCTTCGACGCGTTAATTCATCTCGAATGCCTTGTTTTTCAAACCCATCTGCAATGACTTGCTGTACATCAACAGAAAGGGCAGCTTGATAGAGCGCTTTGAGATAATCAATTTGCGGATATTCTTTATTTTCAAAGCCCGTTCGTCCGCGAGTATCAGATAAACATACTAATAGAAATTCTTCGAAGCGCTGAGGTTTACGCCAAACATCAAACGTATTAAAGAGTTTCACCACTGTTTCAGGGCGAAGCTCTAAGGCTTTATGCACATGCGTGTGATATTCACAAGTTAATTCGGCTAATTCTTGAAGATAATTAGACACTCTAAGGCGTTTACATAATGAACGAGTTGGTTTAATCCCCGCTTTTTCATGACCATGATGACTTGGCCACATTTCTTTTGGTGTAAGGGCTTTTCCAAGATCATGACAAATCGCTGCAAAACGAACCGCACTTTTATTCAAATTGGTATTTTCTGTGAGTTTAACCGCTTGTTGCAATACGAGCATGGTATGAATAAAACTGTCAATTTCAGGATGGTATTTGGCTGGATTCGGTACACCGTCTAAGGTGGCAATCTCAGGGAAAAGTACTTTGAGTGCGCCGACTTGATGTAGCGTTTCAAAATAAATTTCAGGATGAGGTTCGTTTAATGCTTTTTCTGTTTCTATCCAAACTCGCTCAGCCGTTAGGTGGGCGAGTTCACCTTGTTCAGTAAGTTCAGCCATTAATTTAAGGGTTTCTTCGGCAATAGAAAAACCTAAATGATGAAAGCGAGCCGCAAAGCGTGCAACACGTAATACACGCAGTGGATCTTCAGCAAAAGCAGGTGAAATATGACGTAAAATACGTTGATGAATATCCTCTACACCATGATAAGGATCGTGCAGCTTGCCATCTTTGTCTTGGGCAATAGCATTGATAGTAAGATCTCGGCGAATTAAATCTTGTTCAAGCGTAATCTCATCTGAAAAATCACAAATAAATCCGGTGTAACCTTTACCTGATTTTCGTTCTGTACGAGCAAGTGCATATTCTTCATGGTTTTCAGGATTGAGAAAAACGGGGAAGTCTTTGCCAACTTGTTGGTAACCTTGAGCTAACAACATTTCTGGTGTCGCGCCCACGACAACCCAGTCACGATCTTTAATCGGCAAACCTAAAAGTTGATCACGTACTGCACCACCGACAAGATAAATTTCCATTTTGCTCTCCCGTCAAAATATAAAGAAAAGGTAGGCAAATGCCTACCTCAATGATGAATCATTACCAGCTATCACGGCGTTTACGTCTAGGTAAAATGTGAGGTAATACAAGACCGATTAACAAACCTACGCCTAACACAGAACCGCCATAAATAAACCATTGAATTGCAATTTCGCGTTTATTAGCATCAAGCATCGCTTCTAAATCACGATTTTTATTTTTCGTCATTTCTAATTCACGTTTAAGTTGTGAATTTTGTTCAAGCAATTCACTGCTTTGTTGTTCCGCTTGTTTACTACGGCGTTGAATTTCGTTTGTACGTTGTTGCCAATCTGAATCGACGCGATTCAGTTTTAACGTTAATTCTTGTACCTGTGCTTTTAATTTTGGATTTTCTTCGCGGCTACTTGGTGTAGAGCTCAGTTCAGAGGTTAAAATCCAAGCTTCGCGATTTTTATTATCACGAATTAGGGTGTATTTTCCTTGTTGTTCCAAGACTGTTACCGCTTCGCCTGATTGGATAGCACCTGCGATCTTAAATTGATCACCTGCACCACGGCGTAAATATGTATTCAGATTTTCTGTTACATATTGCGTTTCAGCCTGTACTGTTCCAATGGTTGAGCCCAATAGGACACAAGAAAATAAAAGTTTACTCACTTTTGACATAATACTTCCTAGATTCATGAAGAAAGTGCGGCTGGAAAATGAAACATAACCGCACTTTTAATAATTATACTAGTGGAAAATCGCGCGAAGGATGTAGAAAATCACAATCGCAAAGAATGCACCAGCAGGTAACGTTACAACCCATGAACTAATGATGTTACGGATAACCGTTAGGTTAAGTGCTGCAATACCACGTGCGAAACCGATACCTAAGATTGCGCCCACTAAAGTTTGCGTAGTGGAGATAGGTAAACCCGTACCCGATGCCACAACAACAGTCATCGCGGTTGCAAATTGTGCAGCAAAACCACGGCTAGGGGTTAAATCGGTAATACCTGATCCTACGGTTGCCATCACTTTTTGTCCCATTGCGATAAGACCAACGGCGATACCTAATGCACCTAAAGGTAAAATCCACCAAGCTAAATCACCACCACTCAGGATTTTCCCGCCATTTTGCACGATTGATACTACAGAAGAAAGCGGACCAATTGCGTTAGCTACGTCATTAGACCCATGTGCGAATGCCATTGCACAAGCGGTTAGAAGCATTAAGATACTAAAAATCTTTTCAACCGATCCGAATGATCCTTTTCTTGCTTTTGCAGTAAATGCTTTGCTGCGGAAGTAAAAATGGCAGAAGATCATACCAACAACACTGATAAGCAATGAAATAACGAGCGTTTCATTGTTGGAAAGATTTAAACCAACGTGTTTTAAACCTTTTGCCATAGTCACGATACAAAGTACGAATACGGTAATCGCCATGTAGTAAGGCCCATATTTTTGCGCGTTTTTCAGCGGTTCTTCGGTATCGAAAATGAGTTTCTGGATACTTGCAAAGATGATATAAGCTAAAAGTCCTGCGATCACGGGGGTGATAAACCAGCTTCCCACAATCCCACCGATGGTAGACCAGTCAACAGAACTTGGACCAATTGTAATACAAGCAAAACCAATTAAAGCTCCGATGATGGTGTGAGTACCTGAAACGGGCCAACCCATTTTTGTGGCGATAAACAACCAAGCACCCGATGCAAAGAGAGCAGAAAGCATCCCTAATGCCAATACATCTGGCATCTCGACAAATTGAGTGGGGTCGATCACACCACTTTTGATGGTTTCTGTTACTTCACCGCCGGCTAAATAAGCCCCAGCAGATTCAAAAATGAGGGCAATAATAATTGCTTGTTTGGCTGTAATGGTACCCGAACCAACTGAGGTGCCCATTGAGTTTGATACGTCGTTGGCACCAATACCAAATGCCATAAAAAAACCGAATACCGCGGTAATTAAGACTAACCACGAACCGTATGCATTAATAATTTCCATAGTGATTTCCTATGTTGTAGTTAATGTCGTCAAAATTAGGAACGGGCTAGCATTAATTCAATGCGAGATCCAACACGTTGAGCTTGATCGGCTAATACACCTACCCATTCGATGATTTTATATAAGAACATCACATCAATAGGGTTATAACGACTTTCAATCGTGTAGAGCATTTTGCGCAATTTAATTTGCATTTGATCCGTATCATCTTCAATGCTGTCTAGCTCTTGAATCATATGGTTCACTAACTTTAATTCACGGCCTTTAAAACCGGTTTCAAGTAGTTTATCCATTTCTTCAATCACTAAATGAGCTTGATGAATAGAATCTAAGCTACGTTTCACATAGTGCAAAAATTCTTCCTGCATTTCTTCTGGAATGCCGAATTGGCGACCAATCATACGACCAGCAATGTCTTTAGCATAGTTAGCTAATTTGTCTTGTTGGGTGACTAATTCGAGTAAATCGGTACGATCAATGGGTAAAAATAAACCGCGAGGCAATTTCAAACGGATTTCGCGTTTTAAACTATCTGCTTCACGTTCACATTGAGAAATGTCTAGACGTGTTTTTTCTGCATCATCCCATTGTTTTACAAAGGTATGTTGGAAGAATGGAATTAATAAATCACAACATTCAGTCACTTTGTCAGAATGTTTCTGCAGTGGTTTTAAAGGAGAATGGGCAAATAATCCGAGAATATTATTCATTGCCATAGGTGTTTTACTCCATAACAAGGGTTAAAATTTCCGTTGCATATTACCTGATTTTATAAGGAAATACACGAAAAAGATCTTGATTTGTACAAAATTATCTGTATATTTAAACAGTTAAAATTAATAAGGAAAAATAAAATGAGTAATGAAGTTGAATTAAAGCTTGCAGTTACCTCTGATGCTTTCGATACCTTAAAAACACATCTCAATCAATTCAAAATCTTAGAACAAAATACTGTCTTCCTAGGAAATACTTATTTCGATTATCCCGATTATTTTTTGGCTAAACAAAAAATGGGTTTGCGTATTCGTCAGGAAAATAATGATTTCACCCTCACTTTAAAAACAGACGGAAAAGTCGTTGGCGGATTGCATAGCCGTCCGGAGTACAACTTATCTATACCAGATAATTCAGTACCTACATCGGCACAATTAATGTCATTGTATCCATTTGAAAATTTGCCTTCCGCTACATTACAACCGATTTTCTCAACAGATTTTAACCGCACTTTTTGGTTGATTGCGTTTGGTGCATCAAAAATTGAAGTGGCTTTTGATCAAGGGAAAATTTTATCAGGGGAAAAAACACAGCCTATTTGTGAAATAGAATTTGAATTAAAAGAAGGGCTTGTTTCAGATCTTTTCCATTTTGTCTCACTTTTACCTTTTGAACAGGATGTTTATTTTAGTTCAGCAAGCAAAGCAAAACGCGGCTATCAATTAGGTAGCAAACCACTTTTAATTGATTGGCTAAACAAATGGCGTGATTTCTTAAAAGAGGAACGTGAGGGAAGTGCGGTAGATTCTCGCCAGAAATTGAGTGCGGTCATGAAAATGGAACAACAATTAATTGAAGAAACCCTTTCATTCCCAACAGATGTGTTTGCTTTCGATTTTATGAAAACCGTTGAACGTGTGGGCGCATTTTTCAATCTTTATCATTATTATGATGACAATAAAGCCTTGTTTGAAAAACTGGAAGAAAGTCAATCAGCTGAGTTATTAGCAAGTAATCAATTTTTCCTAAATGAAATTAAAGGTTTGATTACCTTTCATAGTGAGACAAAAGATAATATTCAAACTATCGAAAAGTTAAAAGCATTACTAAAGAGTCGTGCGTATTTTGAAAGAATGCTTGGTTTAATGATGTTGATGGCGTAAAACGGGTTCTCTAAAGGATAGTAAAAATGGCAAAAGCTCCTAAAACCGCTTATGTATGTAATGATTGTGGCGCTGAATTTTCGCGCTGGCAAGGGCAATGTTCTGCCTGTAAAGCGTGGAATACGATTAGTGAAGTGCGGGTAATTTCAGCCTCGAATTCCACAAAAAATGATCGTTTTAGTGGGTATGCAGGAGAAACTCGCGCAAAAATCCAAACGCTTTCTGAAATTAGCTTACAAGAAACACCGCGTTTCACCAGTGGATTTAAAGAATTAGATCGCGTGCTAGGTGGCGGGATCGTGCCAGGGAGTGCTATTTTAATTGGTGGGCATCCTGGTGCGGGTAAAAGTACCTTGTTACTTCAAGTAATGTGTGGATTAGCGAAAAATATGACCGCACTTTATGTGACAGGGGAAGAGTCACTTCAACAAGTCGCCATGCGAGCTAATCGATTGAATCTGCCGACAGATAAATTAAATATGTTATCTGAAACATCGGTTGAGCAAATTTGTAATCTGGCGGATCAGCTGAAACCTCAAATTATTGTAGTAGACTCGATCCAGGTTATGCATCTTTCGGATATTCAATCTTCTCCAGGAAGTGTGGCACAAGTGCGTGAATGTGCCTCTTTCCTGACTCGTTATGCGAAAACTCGACAGGTCGCTATCATTATGGTTGGACACGTCACGAAAGATGGCACCCTTGCCGGTCCGAAAGTATTGGAGCATGCCATTGACTGTTCGTTATTACTAGAAGGGGAGGCTGATTCCCGTTTCCGTACGTTACGTAGCCACAAAAACCGTTTTGGTGCGGTGAATGAGCTGGGTGTATTTGGTATGACAGAGCAAGGTTTGCGTGAGGTGAAAAATCCATCAGCAATTTTCTTAAGTCGAGGCGATGAACAAACACCGGGTAGCTCGGTAATGGTACTTTGGGAAGGTACTCGTCCGCTTTTAGTAGAAATTCAAGCATTGGTGGATCATTCCATGCTCGCTAACCCGCGTCGTGTGGCGGTGGGGTTAGAGCAAAATCGTTTGGCCTTATTGCTTGCGGTATTGCATCGTCATGGTGGATTGCAAATGTCGGATCAAGATGTTTTTGTGAATGTCGTTGGTGGAGTAAAAGTTGGGGAAACAGGGGCAGATCTTGCGTTATTACTTGCATTAATTTCCAGTTTCCGTAATCGACCATTACCACAAGATTTAGTTGTCTTTGGTGAAGTAGGGTTAGCGGGTGAAATTCGCCCGGTGACCAGTGGTCAAGAACGTATTAGTGAAGCGGCAAAGCATGGCTTTAAACGCGCGATTGTGCCTTTTGCCAACAAGCCGAAAAGTGCGGTCGAAAATATGGAAGTTTTTACGGTGAAAAAACTCTCTGATGCACTTGCCATTTTGGATAATTTCTAAAAAAACGTTGTCCTATTGTGTCTGATTACTGAAAGTTTTTGATAAATTAGATAGAATATGCGCCGTACATAAGGAAAGGTTATGGAAAAGAAATTAAATAAAGCGTTGGATAGCATTGATATCAAAATCTTAAATGAATTACAACGCAACGGTAAAATCTCTAATATCGATTTATCAAAGAAAGTGGGGTTATCGCCAACGCCTTGTTTAGAAAGGGTAAAACGCCTAGAAAAACAAGGTGTGATTATGGGCTATCGCGCACTACTAAATCCTGAATTACTGGATGCCCCTTTATTGGTGATCGTTGAAATCACGCTTGTGCGTGGTAAACCGGATGTTTTCGAAGAGTTTAATGCTGCGATTCAAGCACTTGATGAAATTCTCGAATGTCATTTGGTATCAGGTGATTTCGATTATTTACTCAAAACACGTGTAGCAGATATGGCGGCATATCGAAAATTATTAGGTACCACATTATTGCGTTTACCCGGTGTGAATGACACCCGAACTTATGTCGTCATGGAAGAAGTGAAACAAACTAATTATCTCGTACTAAAATAAAAATGATTAAACGAATTACAAAACGATTTACACCGAAACAATATTTAGCAGAATTATTACTCGGATTGACCGCACTTTTAGGTTTATATTTAATTGTGGCATGGTCAAGCTATACACCATTAGACAATTCTTGGTCTACAGCAAGTTTTCAAACTGAAACCATTAATAAAGCCGGTGCTTTTGGTGCTTGGTTAATTGATGCGTTTTTTGTTTTTCTCGGCTATGTAGGCCACCTCATTCCGTTTGTCATTTTTATTGTACCGATTTATTTACTGAAAACCAAAGCGGTTCATTCTCTCTCAGCCACCCGCATTGCATTACGTTCCTTTGGCTTTATTGCCCTCATCGTTGGCTTAACCATGATGGCCACATTGTTGCTTTCAAATACGAACTACTATTTAGCAGGTGGCGTATTTGGTGGTAGCTTAGTAGTGAACTTATATCCTACGCTTGGTAAGTTTGGCTGTATTTTAGTCGGCTTTATCTGTGCGGTAGTGGGCTTTATTTTCTGTTCTGGTGCATCATTAATTCGTTTAATTGTGAAATTCTATCATTGGCTAACCATGAAAAATCAGCCGGCAGAAGAGGAGCATGCAGAGCATACTTCTGTAGATGATCTTGAACAAATTGTGATTGAGGCTCCTCAACAACTCGCTTTTTCTGATTCTCAATTAGACACAGAACCAGCAGAAGATAAAAAAGAGGACGAGTCTGGAAATGCCTTTGTTAAGCCTGAGCAGCTAATTAATATCAGTGGGTTATCCTCACCGAGTGCTTCAGAGCCTGCAGATGTTGAAAAATTAGAAGATAAGTTTAAAGGTTTTACGGTTGAATCTGACAATTTACCGAATGTGTCTATCTCTGCCAATTCTTCCGTTGAATTACCGACAAAAGAAGATTTTTCAGCCACATGGAAAAATCTGCAAGTGAATCATCAAAGTGTGGATGAGTCAGATGACATTTTTGAAGAAAATGTGATGCCAAAAGTGTCACTTAAAACACCTGAAAATACAACCGCACTTTATCCAACGTATGATGAACCTTTAGAATCAGAAAATGATGGTTTAGAAGATGAATTAGCACGTCAGTTTGCCGCACAGGAGCAAGCGCGTTTGCAAGAAATGGAAGTGCGAGCAAAAGCTGCAAATGCTGAAGATGCATTAAAAGTGATCTTAAATGAACCGGCAGTTTCAGCACCTAAAGAACGTGAAATTCATATTGAGAATGCAACTGAAACAACCTATAAGCCGTATTCTGATACGCTTATTCATCCAGCATTCCAACAACCAACGAATAAACGTGAAAAACCAACGACACCATTACCAAGTTTAGATTTACTTGAGCATCGTCCTACACAGGCCCAAGATATTACGCGTGAAGAAATTTTAGACACATCCGCACGTATAGAACAACAATTAAAGAATTTTAATGTCAAAGCAACGGTACAAGATGTGTTAGTAGGGCCAGTGGTGACTCGCTATGAACTTGAATTACAGCCGGGTGTAAAAGCATCAAAAGTCACCAGTATTGATACCGATTTAGCACGTGCTTTAATGTTCCGCGCAATTCGTGTAGCAGAAGTGATTCCTGGCAAACCTTATATTGGTATTGAAACACCGAATGCTCACCGCCAAATGGTGCCATTGCGTGATGTGCTCGATAGTAATGAATTCCGTTCCTCAACATCATTGCTTTCAATGGCTTTGGGTAAAGATATTAGCGGAAAACCTGTAGTGGTTGATTTGGCTAAAATGCCTCACTTACTTGTGGCGGGTTCGACTGGCTCAGGTAAGTCTGTTGGGGTGAACACCATGATTTTAAGTTTGCTTTTCCGCGTAACACCGGATCAAGTGAAATTTATTATGATTGACCCGAAAGTGGTTGAGCTTTCTATTTATAACGATATCCCTCACTTGCTTACTCCAGTAGTGACGGATATGAAAAAAGCGGCAAATGCACTGCGTTGGTGCGTAGAAGAAATGGAGCGTCGCTATCAATTATTGTCAGCTCTACGTGTGCGTAACATTGAAGGGTATAACGAAAAAATTGAAGAATATGAAAAACTCAATATGCCAATTCCAAACCCAATTTGGAAGCCTGGTGATACAATGGATAAGATGCCGCCTCCATTAGAAAAATTGAGTTATATTGTCGTGATCGTTGACGAGTTTGCGGACTTAATGATGGTTGCGGGTAAACAAATTGAAGAGTTAATCGCACGCTTAGCACAAAAAGCTCGTGCGATTGGTATTCACTTAATTTTAGCCACACAACGCCCTTCAGTAGATGTGATTACTGGGTTGATTAAGGCTAACATTCCAAGCCGTATCGCCTTTACTGTAGCAAGTAAAATTGACTCTAGAACGATTCTGGATCAGGGCGGTGCAGAAGCCTTATTGGGCCGTGGTGACATGTTATATTCAGGTCAAGGTTCTTCTGATCTCGTTCGTGTACACGGTGCCTTCATGAGTGATGACGAAGTGGCACGTGTGGCAGATGATTGGCGTGCACGTGGTAAACCAAATTATATTGATGGCATTTTAGATGGCGCGGATGATGAAGACTCAGGTGAAAAATCAACTGCAAGTAGTGGCGATCTTGATGCATTATTTGATGACGTCGTTGAGTTTGTCTTAAGTACAGGCAATACATCGACTTCTTATGTTCAACGTAAATTTAGTGTTGGGTTTAACCGAGCGGCTCGAATTATGGATCAGCTTGAAGAACAAGGCATTTTAGGCCCAATGAAAAATGGAAAACGAGAAATTTTAGCTCGACGTTCCGAATATTAATTCTCTTAAGTTTCACTTTACAAAAAGGAAAGTAGAATGAAAAAAACATTATTAAAAATGACCGCACTTACTGCACTGTTGAGTGCGAGTAGTTTTGCTTTTGCGGATGCGGCAGATGAGCTACAAAATCGCTTAAATCAAGTGACGGTATTAAGTGCTGATTTCTCTCAAACTGTGACATCTGTTGGCGGTAAAAACGTTCAACAAGGAAGTGGAAAACTTCAAATTAAACGCCCAAATCTTTTCCGTATGGATACCAAATCACCGCAAGAAACACAAATTATTGCAGATGGTAAAACCCTTTGGTATTACGATCCATTCGTACAACAAGTTACCGCTCAATGGGTAAAGGATGCTGTCAATAATACACCTTTCGTACTTTTAACCAGTAACGATAAAAGCCACTGGAATCAATATTCAGTCACACAGAATGCGGATACCTTTGTATTAAAACCAAAGGCGAAAAATAGCAATATTAAACAATTTGATATTCGTGTCGATGCAAATGGTGTGTTAAAAAATTTCAGCACCACAGAAAAAGATGGTCAAACCAATCTTTATGTATTGCGCAACATTACAAACCAAACCTTAGCTGATAGCTTATTCCAATTTAGCGTACCGAAAGGTGTTGAATTGGATGACCAACGTAAAGGTAAAAAATAATCCATAAGGTGTGAATGATAATCTTCACACCTTTTGCTTATTAAGGAAAGAATATGTCTAATCTTAATTTTGATTTTTCTGAAAATGACTTTCGCCCTTTAGCTGCCCGTATGCGACCAACTAATTTGGAGCAATATTATGGGCAGACGCATTTAATTGGGGAAGGAAAGCCGCTTCGTAAAGCAATTCAAGCTGGGCATGTTCATTCTATGATTCTGTGGGGACCGCCGGGTACAGGTAAAACAACATTGGCGGAAATTATTGCTCATCGTATCAATGCAGAAGTTGAACGAATTTCCGCGGTAACAAGCGGCGTGAAAGAAATTCGAGAATCAATTGAGCGAGCTAAACAAAATCGACTTGCAGATCGCCAAACGATTTTATTTGTGGATGAAGTGCATCGCTTTAACAAAAGCCAGCAAGATGCGTTTTTGCCACATATTGAAGATGGTACGATTATTTTTATTGGTGCGACAACGGAAAATCCTTCCTTTGAATTAAATAATGCATTGCTTTCTCGTGCGAGAGTTTATCTCCTTAAGTCATTGACAGTTGCTGAAATCGAACAAGTTCTACAACAGGCGATTTCTGATCCTGAGCGAGGATTAGGTAAAGAGCGGTTAGTTTTAGAAGAGAATTTACTACAAGTATTAGCCGAATATGTGAATGGTGATGCTCGCCTGGCTTTAAACTGCCTTGAATTGATGGTGGACATGGCTTCTGAAACAGAAAACGGCAAAAAATTAGACCGCACTTTGTTGAAAGAAGTATTAGGTGAGAGACAAGCGCGTTTTGATAAACAAGGTGATCGCTTCTATGATTTGATTTCTGCTTTACATAAATCCATTCGTGGCTCAGCAGCCGATGCGGCACTTTATTGGTATGCACGAATTATTACCGCAGGTGGCGATCCTCTTTATGTTGCAAGACGTTTATTAGCGATTGCCTCAGAAGATGTAGGCAATGCTGATCCTCGCGCAATGCAAGTGGCTCTCGCAGCTTGGGACTGTTTCACGAGAGTGGGGGCTTATGAAGGAGAGCGAGCCATTGCGCAAGCTATTATTTATTTGGCGGTGGCTCCAAAGAGTAATGCGGTTTACAACGCATTTAATGCAGCCAAACAACATGCAAAAGATTTCCCTGATTTTGATGTGCCACCTCATTTACGTAATGCGCCAACGGCTTTAATGAAAGAATTAGGCTATGGAGCTGAATATCGCTATGCACATGATGAGCCAAATGCTTATGCCGCAGGAGAAAATTACTTTCCACCGGAACTGAAAGATACCCAGTATTATTTTCCAACTAATCGAGGAATGGAAATTCAAATTAAAGAAAAACTTGAACGTTTACAAGAGCAAGATAAAAACGCATCAAAAAAACGCTATAAATAGTTTCTTCTAAAATGGTAAATATAAAAAAGTGCGGTCAAATTTGACCGCACTTTTGT